>DOXE01000086.1 GCA_003519205.1 Chloroflexota bacterium | reverse complement strand
TTGCTTACGGCCGGGTGATTGACCTGCAAAGCTTCCTGGATTGGGGCTGGTCCAATATCATTTTTTCCCGCATTCAAGGTAGTTGGTTGGCGATACAGACTTTGGTAGCGATACCCGGTCTCATCTTCTTGGTGCCATTTATCTTGGTCGCTTTCATACACCTTTACCGCCGGTTGTCCAGCCGTTATTTGTTACGACCACTATTGTTCTATACCTTAACTCTGTTTCTGAGTGCCGCCCTTGTGTTCACCTTTCCAGGTACACGTGGTAGCCTGTTTCACTCTTCTATTGCTCTTTGGCCCTGGACGACCGCACTTGCCGCGGCCGGCATTGGGCTATCGGTGGATTGGGCCGCAGATAGATTGTCACATTGGCAACCGGAACGGGCAAAACGCATTTTCTCCGGATTGTTTATCCTCGTTGCTCTGATCTTAACGATCTTTGTCTCCCAATATCGAATATCGCCACCTGAGGAACCTGAGATCTATAGAGAGGTGAGCCAAATTGTTCCTGCTACTTCGGTTGTAATGGCCGGCAACGCACCGGCCCTGCATTATTTCACAGGACTTCCGGCAGTGAGTGTGCCCAATGAAGCGGTAGAAGTAATGTTGCAGGCGGCCGATCGATACGGCGTTACCCATCTTCTACTCAACGAGAACCGCCCCCGACCACTTGACGATGTTTATCAGGGAAAGGTCGTTCATCCTCGATTGCAATTGATATGGTCTTCTGACCAGGCCAAGCTTTACGAGGTGGGCACATTGCCTGAATGAAATCATTCGACGCTTCTGTTCGATATGCCTTAATTATCTTCCTAGCCACGCGAATTTTGTTATCGATGTGGGCCATCTTGATCCTCGCCCTCCGGCCGCTGCCGGCCGAACCAGATGAGGCACTCCGCCCTTACCTCGGTCAAAACGAATTGAGAAATGGCGCCTCCGGATTATTGCTGGGTCCCTGGCAGCGCTTCGACACGATGCGTTACCTGAGTATCGCTAACAGCGGCTACGAAGGTGTAGAAAACTCCGTCTTTCCTCCCTTATATCCAATGACCATACGAACAATAGGCTGGATCTTTGAGCGCATTATGCCAGTGAGTTCAGGAAATCTATTAGCCGCAATCATCATATCCAATCTCGCCTTTCTCGGATCCTTGATCTTGTTATACCGAATTACCGCTCAAGAACGGGATGACTCCACTGCCAAACGCTCCGTAGCCTATTTGGCGATATTCCCAACAGCTTTCTTCCTTTTGGCTGCCTACACCGAATCTCTATTTTTACTCCTGGCATTAGTTGCAATCTGGGCCGCTCGTCAGGACAGGTTTTGGCCGGCCGGTGTGGCCGGGCTGCTGGCCTCCTTGACCCGGTTAACTGGATGGGTTTTGGTCGTTCCTTTAGGCTACGAATACGCACGGCAAAAGACATTTAACTGGCGGCTAATACGCCTGGATGTGATAGCGATCACGCTGCCTCTCCTAGGTGCTTTGGGTTTTCTGGTTTATCGTTTGCTGGTTGGTTTGCCAAACATTGATCTGATTTACCGTACATATTGGTATCAAACCACTGGAATTCCTGGATTAGATTTGATCACTGCCCTAAGGCAAATGATGGCTGGTGGGGCGGCTTTCAGGTTGTTTTTCGACTTTTTTTGCGCCATTCTGTTGATCGTTACGACTGTAGTCGCCTTCCGCCGATTGGGTGTTACCTTTGGCCTCTATTCGACCATGCTTCTCCTATTTATGCTTTTGCCAGTGTCCGAGCTCAAACCACTTTATTCCTTCTCGCGTTACACTCTGGTCTTTTATCCTACCTTTATCCTTATGGCGATAGCTGGCCGCAATCCATGGGCCAATCGTCTTATTGCATATCCCTCAATTGCCCTCTATCTTTATTTTAGTGGTCAATTTTTTATGTGGGGATGGGTTGCGTGAGTACGCAACAGTCGGAAGTATCTAACATTAGCGATCGAAAAAGAGCCGGGATTGAGATGCCGCGCTTATCAAGGCTCAGTCATTCTGGGGCTCGTAAATACTGGCTGGTTGCGGGCTTATCCCTCCTGGTAGTGTCTTTGTACGTGGGGTTATCAGTAGCGGTTACTGAACCCGGCTTGCCGCTTGACGACGGTTGGATACACCAGACTTATGCCCGAAATCTGGCCAATGATGGTCGATGGTCATATACATCTGGTGTCGTCAGTGCCGGATCGACTGCGCCTTTATGGACGTTGTTACTGGCCATAGGCTATTTCTTCAATCTACCACCTTTGCCATGGACCTATTTTTGGGGGTGGTTATGCCTGACCTGGATCGGTTGGACCGGTATGTGGTTGTGGGCCACCCTCTGGCCTCGTTTCCAAGGTTTGACATGGCTGCCCGGAGTTGTTCTCGTCTTATCCTGGCCCTTGGTCTGGGCGGCCGGTAGTGGAATGGAGACGTTACTCTTCACTAGCCTGGCCTTGCAGTTAATATTCCTTTACTGTCGCCAGTCAAAGAATGGTGAATGGAGAATTTGGCAGTTGGGTTTATTGGCTGGATTACTGATCCTCACCCGGCCTGATGGGGTCGCGCTTCTCTCCTTAGTGGCTGCCGGTTTACTAGTTGTTTCCAGCTCGCCGAAAGATAAAGTTTTCCGGTGTGCTATTTATCTATTTACTGCAGCTTTGCCTTTGATCCCCTATTTTGCCCTCAATCTTTTGTCCAGTGGCACGATCTGGCCTAATACCTACTACGCTAAGCAAGCCGAATACGCTTTCCTCTGGCAGATGCCTTTGTTCCAGCGACTGGCACAGTTGTTGTTTTTTAGCCTTGGCGGACCGGCCGAAGGGTGGCGGGGCGTTAGCGGCGCGCATCTCCTTCTCTTGCCCGGCCTTTTAGCGGCTGTCTGGAAATCCTGGCGTTCAGATTGGAAACAGAGGCGGTTACTGTATTTGCTTCCCATGATTTGGGCCGTGGGGCATGTCTTCTTATATGCCTGGCGTCTTCCAGTAACCTACCAGCACGGTCGATATTTGATGCCGGTGGTTCCAATCTTCATACTCTATGGTCTGGCCGGCTGGTTACAGTTATTCGAAGTAGCCCAAAACCGTTTTCATCTGAGTGACAGGTCAACTTTTGTTTTGAAGACTTTTGCTCCCTTAACCTTAGTTGTCCTGCTCTTGATCTTTTTGCTGCTGGGTTTACAAGCTTACAGTCAAGACGTAGCCTTCATTAACGGCGAAATGGTTGCTACAGCTCGGTGGCTTGAAAAAAACACGCCTGATGACACATTAATCGCCGCCCATGACATAGGAGCCATTGGCTACTTCACAAAAAAGCCTATCCTAGACTTAGCGGGCTTAATCTCACCGCAGGTCATACCGTTACTGGCCAATCAAGAGGGATTGGCTTCCTACGTGAAAGAGAGTGAAGCNNGCTTGGAGGTTGAGCGATTTGCAAGTTGCACATGACATAATCTTCATGTATACTGCTCGCGCTCTGACCTCCCGGAGTTGAGCTGGATGCTCATTACACCGTGTCTTTCCGATTTGTTGTATTCAAAGGAAGGGAAAAATGTCAGAGTATTATCCTGTCGATATTCCTAGGATGGAGGGAATCATGTCCCTAAACCGAGTTGTGATTGTGGACGACCACCCGCTATTTCGCCAAGGTTTGCGGGATGTCTTGGAAACCGATCCACAGCTCGAAGTGGTTGGCGAAGCGGCCAGTGGGGAAGTGGCCATTGACATGGCCGGTGATGTTCAGCCGCACGTGATGTTGATG
>DOXE01000504.1 GCA_003519205.1 Chloroflexota bacterium | reverse complement strand
TGCAAATCCTCGATAACGATGATGTCATTTGCGGGAATCTTATCGTTCATCTGTCCCTAACCTCCTTCCATACCATTGTAACAACAAACTCAAGGCAACGGTCATGCTCAGGTAAAGAAATGTTAATACCAGGTAAGTCTCACGAAAACGGAAGCTGGTGCCAGCGTAAAGGCGAGATTGCTGGGTGATCTCGCGGACCGCCAGCACAGATAGCAAGGAAGAATCCTTCAAGATAGCGATAAAGTCATTACCCAACGCCGGTAGAATATTGCGAACAGCCTGTGGTAAGATAACGTGCCGCATTGACTGGCCGGCCGTCATTCCTAATGAACGGGCTGCTTCCGTTTGCCCTTTCGGTATCGATTCAATCCCGGCGCGGAATATCTCTCCCATGAAGGCCCCGTAAAAGAAAGCTAGGGCGATTATGCCTCGGGTTGTTCCCGGGATGGCTTGATTATCCACGCCTAGTGCATCAGAAATCTCGGGAACGACGACAAAGGCAAAGGTGAATATCAAAACCAATACCGGCAATCCACGGACGAACTCAACATAAGTAATCGCCAAATTTCGGATGAACGTATTTTTGCTCAGTCGGCCAAGACCCGCCAACAATCCCAGGATCACTGATATAATAAAGGAAACAAAGGTAACATATATTGTCACCGATATTCCTTTGCCAATAAAGGCCAGAAATTCGCCATTTAGCAGATCCTCTACGGTTCCGAGCTCGCCTATGATGAATTGAAAAGCTGCGTTGTATTCCTCATTCGTTATTATCAGGTAAGCCATGAACACCAGGAAGGCGAGGATGATCAAAAGCCACCAGGGAAATTGTTTAAATACATCNNAAACGTTGACAAGCCTCCTCCCCCTATTGGTGAGTCAATGCATTTTCCCCAGTTTTTCCCCAACAATGAATAATACATTGATTTATAATTTAAGAGAAGCGCCAAAGCAAAATGTTGTTTGGCGCTTCTCTATTATCATTCACCAGTTATTCCATGATGCAAGCTGATCTAATTTAGATCACCCTACTCGAGATCATCGTAAGTAATGGTGAAGGCATCGGTGAAGTACTTGACGGCCAACTCTTCGAGCGTGCCATTAGCCTTCATCTCTGCTATAGCCATATTCACAGGTTCAACCAGGTCACTACCCTTTGGGTAGATGAAACCCAACGCATCGCTGGACAGCGATTCGCCTACTAGCTTGAGGTCTTCGGCATTTACGCCCACATAGCCTTGTCCGGCCGTCTCATCCATGAATACGACATCCACATCGCCGCTAAGCAACGCCTGAACAGCAAACGGGAATGTCTCGTATCCCCGAATTCGATCAACGTCAAGGTACTGAGTTGCCGTCTCATAATTGGTCGTGCCCGTTTGAGTGCCTGGAACTATGCTCTCGTCATTTTGCACATCCTCAATCGAGTTGACCCGGTCCTCATCTACCCGAACCAAGAGGCGTTGCTCGATGTTGATATAGCCATCAGAGAAATCGACGATCTCGGCTCGTTCATCGGTGATAGTGATGCCGTCGGCCGCCGCATCGTACTGACCGTCGGCCACCGCCTGGATCATGCCTTCCCAGCCGGCTTCAACATAGACCGGTACACAATTCAACAACTCACAGATGGTGTCCCAGGCGTCATAATCCCATCCAGCCGGCTCACCCGTGTTTGGATCGATGTAGTTGAATGGCAGATACTGGTTCTCGACGGCGATGGTCACTTCCCGGCCGCCCAGATCAGGTAATGCACCAGTCTCGGCTTCTTCCTGTGCTTGCTCTACCTCTTCGGCGACCTCGGTCGCCGCGGCCTCGATTGTTGGAGCAACTTCCGTCGCTGCAGCTTGTATCGTCGGCGCGGCTTCCTCGATCGCTTCCTGAACCTGACCACCACAGGCGACCAGGAACATCACCAAAACCAGGAAGGATACCAAAACTACAATTTTTGTCTGTTTCATCTCTTCTAATCTCCTTTGTATTTGAATGGCTGCTCACCTGTTGTTATTCTCAGGTGTGCAAATGGATATAACTGTGTCCCGCACTTTCCCTAGCCAGACGACGAGACGGCAACATCGCCATGCTAGAGTGCGAAACTTATATTGCTGACAGTATATTGAAAACAGATAATTGGTCAATATCATAGGCAATCGAGACCCTAATACCGACCAGTCTTGGCCTTGATAATTTGTTTGTTGGTTCCCCAATCGAGGCTCATATGAATGGAAAAATTGAATTTCACACAAACGTCCAAAAGGCGCTCATAGAAAAGAAAGCGGTCGTCGCTTTAGAGAGCACGGTCATTTCTCATGGCTTACCGTATCCTGAGAATGTCGAGACAGCCCTCAATATGGAAAAAGCCGTTCGCTATGGCGGAGCGATACCGGCGACAATAGCCATCCTGCGAGGCCGGATACACGTTGGCCTGACGCCAGATCAATTGGAGTACCTGGCTACCCGGCCGATGGCCCAGGTGCGGAAATGTAGCCGCCGTGATCTGCCTTTAGCCCTGGCCCGTCAGGAGGATGGCGCCACGACTGTCGCTGGAACGATGATCGTGGCTCATCTGGCTGGGATTGAGATATTCGCCACCGGGGGTATCGGCGGCGTGCATCGGGGCCATCCTTTTGATGTGAGCGCTGATCTGGCAGAGCTAGGCCGGACACCGGTCACGGTTGTATCAAGTGGCGCCAAGTCGATCCTTGATCTCGCTTCCACCCGCGAAGTGCTGGAAACAAATGGCGTACCTGTTATTGGCTATGGCACCGACGAGATGCCCGCTTTTTACTCCCGTTCCAGTGGCTTATCCGTGGACGTTCGCGTGGATTCGGCCGAGGAGGTGGCGACGATCATTATCGCCCGCCAGTCGCTCGATCTGCAAGTTGGCCTTCTGGTCACGGTCCCGGTGCCGAAAGCGGACGAATTCGACCCGGCTGAAGCGGAGGAGGCTATCACCCAGGCAACTCAGGAAGCCGACGAGGCAGCCATCCATGGACCGGCATCGACTCCATGGTTGCTACGCCGTGTCAGCGAGCTAACTGATGGGCGCAGTCTGAAGGCAAATCTGGCCTTGTTACGAAATAACGGCCGGGTAGCTGGCAAGATCGCGGCCGCTTTGGCCAATGCGTAATCGATTTTGGTTGCTGGCTTTTTTGTGCCTGGCCGGCTACATAGTCCTTAGCCTGTGGTTTCCGCTCCGGCCGTATTTCAATCATAGCCCTTCCCCAGATATCGGCTCTTTGGCACCGTCATTGGGGGAAGCGGCAGCCTATGCCCTGCTAGTATGTATACTCTACGGCTTATATGGTTTGGCCTACCGACTCGTCAGGATTGGCGATGGTAAGCTGTCCATGGTGTTTGTGTTGCTAACGGCCGCCGCTTATTGTGTGCCTCTGATCCTCACCTTTCCCCTCAATGCTACCGATGCTTATCGCTACTTC
>DOXE01000426.1 GCA_003519205.1 Chloroflexota bacterium | reverse complement strand
TTATTTTATTCTCAACAAACGTCAGGTTGACATTAATCGCCCTGCCGATCTTACCGATCGCCATGATCTTGTTTATGTTTTTTGGATCCAAGTTGGGTCCGTTATTCCTTGAAATTCAGAAGCGATTGGATAAAGTAAACACCGTCTTGCAGGAAAATCTATCCGGGATCAAAGTTGTCAAGGCGTTTACCCGCGAGAAAAGTGAGGAAAAGAAATTCGATCGCGCTGCGGACGACCTGATGAATCAGCAGATTTATGTGGCTCGTTTCTTCAGCATCCTCTTCCCGTTTGTAATCCTGATCGCCAGCCTGGGCCAGGCGTTGGTGCTTTATTTTGGCGGTCGGCAGATCATCGGTGGGACGCTGACATTGGGAGAATGGCAGGAATTCAGCCTCTATTTGATATTCTTGTTCCTTCCTGCCGCTCATCTTGGGATGATCATCACCCAGATGTCGCAGGCCTCTGCATCATCGACCAGGATTTTTGAAATCTTGGATGTTGAAAATGAGGTCACGGATAGACCAGATGCAATAACATTGCCTCCAGTGGAAGGACAAATTAAATTTGATGATGTTACCTTCCGATATTTCAGCAGCGGCGAAGCGGTATTAAAAGATGTATCGATTGAAGTAGAGCCAGGTCAAACGATCGCCTTATTGGGAGCGACCGGTTCGGGAAAATCAACCATCATCAATTTGCTGCCCAGATTTTATGATCCCAGTGAAGGATCGATAACGATTGATGGGTATGAGCTACGGGATGTGAAGCTCGAATCGCTGCGCTCTCAAATTGGGATCGTTCTTCAAGAGACAACCTTGTTTGCAGGGACCATCCGTGAAAATATTGCCTTTGGAAGAACAGATGCCTCCTTCGAGGAAATTGAATCTGCCTGTAAGGCTGCTGCAGCTCATGAAGAAATTATTTCTTTCCCTGAAGGTTACGACACGCCAGTGGGAGAGAGAGGAACAACATTAAGCGGCGGTCAAAAACAGCGGATTGCAATCGCGCGAGCATTGCTTCTCAATCCACGGATATTGATATTGGATGATTCAACCAGCAGCGTAGATCTCCAAACTGAATATCAGATCCAGAAGGCTTTGGACAAATTGATGAAAGGGCGAACGAGCTTTGTTATTGCCCAACGAATCAGTACGGTCATAAACGCCGATCAGATCCTGGTATTGGATAAGGGCCGCATTGCCGCCGTTGGCGTCCACGAAGAGCTGATGGAAAACAGCCCGATTTATGCCGAAATATACTATTCGCAACTTGCGGATGATATTACACCAGAACCTCAAGCAATCGAAGTCATCTAGGCGACTCGTTTGATTACTGATATTGATCGGAGAACGAAATGTTCGATCGTGATGCACAATTGATGGGGACAGAAACCAGCAAGGCTCAAAGTGTGGGCAAAACATTGCGACGTTTATGGGGCTACTTCCGTTTGTATGCCCTCGCTCTGGTCCTGGTTGCCCTTGCCGTGATCGGTGGAACTTATATGCAGGTATTGATCCCTGATTTGACTGGTCAGGCTGTGGATTGTTACTTAGGCCCCTATGCCGCCCGGGAATTCGAAGATGGCACATTAGGCCAGATCCCGGCCGAGTTACCGCCTGAAGTTTTACAAAATCAGGAGACACCGGTACAGGTAGAAGCCTTTGGCAATTGTTGGTTTACAGATCCGGAACCCTTCGCCTCGGCCCAAGAAACAATCATCGGACTTGGCCAACTGGTTTTACTTATCGTTGCTCTCTATGGGGGCAGCGCATTGCTTAGTAGCCTCCAATTTTACTTAATGAGTTGGGCCGGCTTTCGAGTTCTGCGAGATCTTAGAGCCGATATTTTCCACCACGTCCATGAGCTCAGCCTGGGCTTCTTTAATAAACAGGAAGCCGGTGACGTGATGAGTCGTGTTACCAATGACATCGACACCATGCAACAGGTCATCGGATTTGGTTTGGTTAGTGTTTTCCAGGGTTCACTGTTAATAATTTGGGTGGTGGTGGTGATGTTTCGCATGAGCGCTGTCTTTGCCTTTATTAGTTTGATAACCCTGCCCTTGATGTTTATCGCCACTCGATGGTTCTCCAACCAGGCGCGCAAAGCTTTTCGAAGAGCACGTGTGGAAATCGGCACTGTAAATGCCGATTTGCAAGAAAATATCGCTGCTGTGCGCGAAGTTCAGGCATTTAGCCGAGAAGATGAAAATATCGATCAGTTTCGGGCCAGCAACGCAGCCAATCGAGACGCGAACATACAGGCTCAGGCTTATTCGAGCGCATTGGCGCCAACACTTGAAGCATTGAGCTATGTCAGCCTGGCCATTGTTGCCGTGGTTGGTGGCTTGGCAATGTTATACGGTCAAGGGATCCTCGGCGCGACGGTTTCCCTGGGGCTGATCATTACTTTTATCGGCTATACCCAACAATTTAATCGGCCGGTACAACAGATCTCTGTCCTGTGGACTAATATACAAAGCGCTATCGCCGGCGCTGAGAGGATATTTGATTTGCTGGATGTCGATCCTGATATCAAAGAAAAGCCAGATGCCATGGATCTACCCGAGTTAGAAGGAAGAATTAGCTTCCAGGATGTCTGGGCTGAATACAACCCCGGTGAACCTGTTTTACTGGGCATCGATATCGAAACCAGACCAGGGGAAACAGTAGCCATCGTAGGGCCGACCGGGGCAGGCAAAACCACCATCATCAAATTACTGCCCAGATTCTTTGATGTCCGGAGTGGAAGTGTAAAGATTGACGGTTATGACGTTAGGGATGTGACCAAGCGAAGCCTGAGGAAGCAGATAGGTATGGTATTACAAGATACCTTTCTTTTCAGTGACACTGTCATGAATAACATTCGGTACGGCCGGCCAGAGGCAACTAACAAGGAAGTTATCGAAGCAGCCAAACTCGCCCGTGCCGATAGCTTCATCCAAAAGCTTGAAAATGGTTATGATACCGTGCTAGGTGAGAGAGGGTCTGGATTGAGCCAGGGGCAACGGCAATTATTAGCTATTGCCCGAGTGGCATTAATCGATCCCCGAGTCCTCATTCTAGATGAGGCCACCAGTAGCGTAGATACGCGTACCGAAAGGCAGATTCAGCGTGCTTTGGACGAATTACTGGCCGGACGGACAAGCTTCGTAATCGCTCATCGTCTAAGCACTATTCGTAATGCCGATCAGGTCCTCGTTTTAGATCAGGGCCAAATCATCGAACGTGGCACTCACGACGAGCTTTTGGAAGCGAAAGGTTTCTACTACGACCTCTATATGAGCCAGTTTAGGCGTGAGATCGATGAAGAACCAGGAGAGTTCGATAAAATTTCCGAAGATGCCTTTTTCGTGCCTGGAGATTAAGAACAAAAAACCTCATTCTTCAATCTTATCGTCAAATACGTTAGAATAGCGCATATCCATGGATGTTGCTCGATTGTAGGGAACCAGGATGGATATCGACTCCAGCAAAATCATTCGTAATTTTTTGATCGAACTTGTTGTCTACGGAGCGCTGGTCGTCGCCTATTTTATCCTCGTATTGCGATCGTTAGGGGGCTGGTTAACATCGCTCTATGACAATAACTTGCCCGTTTATTCTATTGTCGCCTTGGTACTGATCGTGGTCCAGGCTGTCTTTCTCGAAAAAGTGACCTCATTTTTGATTGAACGGCTCGGTCTAGAGCGTCTGGAGTAGCCGTGGAATTTCCAATTGCCGGCGTTACCATTAACCCTCTGGTGTTGATCGCCATTGGATTCCTGGTAGGCATATTGGGGGGCTTTTTTGGTGTTGGCGGGGGGTTTCTTGCCGGCCCTTTTTTATTTTGGACTGGAGTTCCAGTTAATATCGTCGTTGGAACAGATTTAGCACATATGACCGGAAAATCCATTGTGGCTTCCAATCGTCACCGTACATTGGGACACGTCGATTTGAAGCTTGGGGTTATCATGATATTGGGAACTGTCACCGGCGTGGAGTTGGGAGCTCAACTGATCGAATTGTTTGAAGAAATGGGAAACGTCGATCTGATTGTTGGAATTTCGTATGTGATCATTTTATTAGTCATCAGTGCCTTCACTGCCTGGGAAAGCATTCGGGCAATACGCATGATTCGTTCGGAAAGCTTGGATGTAAAGGATGTCCTGGCCTTTCAGAATATCACCAAGCGTATGCACGGGATAAAATTGTGGCCAATGGTTTCGTTTCCCGGCTCTGGTATCCTTTCAGTCTCGCTCTGGGTCGTACTGGGTGTCGGTTTGTTGAGCGGAGTTCTAGCTGGATTTCTTGGCGTTGGGGGTGGTTTTCTAAGAATGCCTTTATTGGTCTATCTTATTGGCGTTCCAACTCATGTTGCTGTCGGGACGGATTTGTTCGAAATCGTCTTTTCCTCAGGTTATGGAACGATTACCCACGCCCTTAAAGGTAATGTCGATATCTTTATTGCCTTGGTGATGCATACAGGTGCGGCTATTGGTGCCCAAATTGGGGCCGTATCAACCCGATTTTTTGCTGGTCCACGAATCCGCCTGCTATTTTCGGCATTACCGTTGATAGGTGCCATTTTAGTTATCATTCGACTCATTAGCGGTGGGGAAGGTATTTAGTGATTGGTCTTAAGATGAAAACAAGATGTGGAGCTAGCTAATGAAAACGCTGATTTGCATCCGTCAACTACCGTATTCAGAGCCTACTGTTAGATTTGGTGGGTTAATCGCCGGGCTAGAATCTTCTCCGGTAACGGTTTTGACTGTAATTGACGAGGATGCAGATCCAACGGATGCGAAGGCTAATTTAGATAGGGCGATCTCAATTCTTAACCGGGAGGAGGTAGATAAAATAATTAGAAAGGGTGATGTACTATCAGAAATATTTAGTGAGGCCCGGGAGAGCGATTACGAAATCATTGTTGTCGGGACACATGAGGTTGATCGATTATTGGATGGGTTTTTTGGCACGGTTACCAAAAGGGTTGCTGGAAAAGCCCAATCTTCAGTACTCGTAGTCAGGGGTGACCGGCCTGTTAAGCTGGATAAGATACTCATCGCTATCGGTGGTCAAAAGATGAACCAAGCGGTTGTTAAAGTTGGAGCGCGAATAGCAAAAGCTGCCCAAGCGAAAGTTAATGTCCTATACGTCACCAGCCCGGTACCGACTATGTACACAGGTCTTAACGAAATTGAGGAGACGTTAGAGGAGCTATTGCATACAA
>DOXE01000141.1 GCA_003519205.1 Chloroflexota bacterium | reverse complement strand
GCCACGATCAGTAATGATCCGGTGGATCCGTTGCCTGGTTTAAGCAGCGGTACTTGGCTCCAGGAGCTGACGGACGAGGTCCTCGACACCTTGATTCGTTATGGGGTTCCCAGCGAGGGACCGCCGGCCTATCTGATGACGGAAGTGCGCCACGCTGGTGGGGCCATTGCTCGGGTCGATCCCTCGGCCAACGCTTATAGTCATCGGGATGCTCCACACTCACTTCAAGTTGTCGGAATAACGGGAACGCCTGAAGCGTACCGGTATCTTCAAACGTATACCCAGAGCCTGAAACGCGACTTAGAGCGCTACATGATGGGCGTGTACATGAACTGGCTGGAAGGAGATGAATCAAGGGAGTGTATCCAGGATGGCTTTTCACCAGAGGCGTATCGCCGCCTGAGAGAGCTAAAGGCCCAGTACGATCCTGACAATCGTTTCAGTTTTAGCTTCAATATCCAGCCCGCCGACTAACTGAATCATCTATTTATAGAACTCCCTGAGGGTCATTCATTCTTAATTTATTACGACCTTCAGGGGTTAATCACAATGAGAAAAACCTTCCAAAACAGGAGAATAAATATGTCCCAATCCCATTTCCCACCCAGGAATCTTTATTGGTGTCTATTGCTCGTTTTGCTGGTCTTTGGCCTGCTGGCGGCCGGTTGCTCGGCAGTGTCCATGCCTGAAGCCACTATCCAGATTACCGACGCTGGCTTAACGACCCCGGCCGAGATCGAGGACGGTATCGTTCGCTTCAACTTTGAGGTCGGCGAAGGCCATACCCCGATCATGACCCGTTTGAACGAAGGTGTAACCATGGAGCAGTTCATGGAAGCATTTAGCGAAAATCCGGATTCCGCAGTCTCATTGGTTACTTTGTTAGGCGGCGGTGGGCTGGTAACCGATACCAGCCAGGAGGTCGTCTATGACCTGCAACCAGGCACTCATGTGGTTATCGATTTCGCCGGTGAACAGCCGCCCACAGCCTCTTTTCAGGTAGCGGCCAAGGATGACCGGGAGGCTAATCCACCTGAGGCCGATGTCCAGGTTGACCTAGTCGACTTCAACTTTGCCTTGCCGGCCGAGATCCCGGCCGGCCCCCAGACATGGGAGATTGAGAACAAAGGACAACAATGGCATGAGATGGTTATCGTCAAGCTCAACCCGGGTGTAACGGTTGAAGATATCATGGCTGCGATGGCCGCAGAGACGGAAGGCGGAGAAAGCCCGGAAGAGCCACCGCCTTTTGAAGATGTGGCTTTCTGGGCTCCGATGAGCCCCGGCGAGCGCGCCTGGGCTTCGCTAGACCTGGAGCCGGGTACATATACCGCCTTGTGCTTCCTGCCTGACTTTGCCACCGGTATGTCCCATCTGGAGCATGGCATGGTCCGAACCCTGACGGTGACGGAAAGCTGATACCAGCAATTCGCCTTACGAATTATCCCCCAAATGTGGTCGCCGCTGGCTTGAACCAACCAAGCCAGCGGCGACCCGATCGTTGTCGTTATAAACGGCGCAACTGTGTGGCTAACGCGTTACGACTTCATCAGTCACCAAAGGTAATACCCTGGGCTAAGGGGAGCTCGGTAGACCAGTTAATGGTATTGGTCTGGCGGCGCATGTAAGCTTTCCAGGAATCAGACCCTGATTCGCGGCCGCCGCCAGTTTCCTTCTCACCGCCAAAGGCGCCGCCGATCTCGGCCCCACTAGTCCCAATGTTGACGTTGGCAATGCCACAATCCGAGCCAGCTACCGAAAGNNAACTGCTCTGCTTTCAATAAATTGGTGGTAAAGATGGCGCTGGACAATCCTTGGGGCACGCCGTTATGGATCGCGATGGCCTCGTCGAGAGTCTCGTATTCCATCAGGTATAGGATGGGAGCGAAAGTTTCCTCGCAAACCAGGGGCATTTGTTCCGGCATCTTGATGATGGTCGGTTCTACAAAGTTTTTCCCCAACTCGGGCAAGCGGTTGCCCCCATAGAGGATTTCGCCACCTTGGGTTTTGGCCGTTTCCAGGGCCGCCATCATGTCTTCAATTGCCTTTTCGTTGACCAGGGGCCCCATTAAAATGCCATCTTCCAGGGGATCGCCGATCGGCACCTGTTTGTAGGCTTCGCTCAGCCGGCGTTCGAGCTCGCCGGCAATATCCTGGTGCATGATGATGCGGCGGGTGGAGGTGCAACGCTGCCCGGCCGTGCCCACCGCGCCAAAGAGAATGGCCCTTACGGCCAGATCCAGGTCGGCGTCTTCGGTAACGATAATGCCATTGTTCCCACCCAGCTCCAGAATCGAGCGCCCCAAGCGGCGAGCGACTACCTCGGCCACCCGCTTGCCCATGCGGACTGAGCCGGTGAAGCTGATGAGTGGCAGCCTGTGATCGTTGATCATCCGTTCGCCCACTTCCTGGCCGCGGCCGATAACGGTGTTGAATACGCCGTCTAAGCCGTGGTCGGCGGCTACACGATTGGCGATGTGTTGGACGGCAATGGCCGACAAGGGCACGCTAGAAGAAGGTTTCCAGATCATGGTGTCACCACAAACGGCTGCGATGGCCGCGTTCCACGACCAGACGGCAACCGGGAAGTTGAAGGCTGTAATGATGCCAATGGGGCCCANNATGTCGATCATCTCCTGCACTTCGCCCGTGCCCTCGATCCTAATCTTACCCATCTCCAGCGAGACCAACTCGCCCAGGGGCTCCTTGAACTCTCTCAAAGCATCACCCAAATCGCGAATGAACTGGCCCCGATGTGGCGCCGGAACGAGGCGCCAGCTTTCAAAGGTTTTACAAGCTCGCCTTACCAGGACATCATAGGTAGCCTCTGTGGCCTGAATCACCTTGGCGATAGGCTCGCCGGTGGTCGGGTTATATGATACCAGTTCCGTGCCAGATGGATCTTCAAGCCAACCATCGGGTCCGGTACAGGCCCCAGGATTGATCTCCTTGATTTGTAATTTCTCCAACAATGCTTTCATGTTTCCGACTCCTACTTTGGAAAATAGTGACGGCCGAACTAGCGACCAACCGCATCGGCCTGAGAGAGCCCGGTTTGTGCAACCAGAACGACATGTGCCCCAAGCTCAGAGAAATCGCTAGGACACTCTTTACAGTGGTACGCGTAACTGCAACACAGGGCTTTAAAGAATGTATCTATGAGTTGACGGTAATCCGCTCTAACAATTTAATATCTCTCGGAGATTTGTTTATTAACAATTTTACATCATCTGTTAGCAAAATAGGACCTGAGTAGATGGGCGTCGTATTGTTTCTAACGGTTTGGCAACAATGCAAATTACGTTTTAATCCAAGGGTGCATCCTCGGAAGCTATGCGGCATACTATTATGACGATTAATTCAACAAGACATGTTCTTGTTTTTCTATCAGATGACATTTAGAAGGTGAAAAGGGACCAAAGTGAGTGAGAAGGTTATCGTGATTGGAAGCGGTTTCGGTGGTTTGGGCGTGGCTGCTCGTCTGGCCGCCAGAGGTTACCAAGTTGAGATCTTTGAGAAGCTGGACAAGCCAGGCGGCCGGGGATATGTTTATGAGCTTGAGGGGTTTAAGTTCGATGGCGGCCCGACGGTTATCACGGCGCCTTTCATGCTTGACGACCTTTTCGAGTTGGCCGGCCGACGGCGCGAAGACTACGTCGAACTCGTCCCCTGTGACCCCTTTTATCGGATTTTCGACTACCAGGGACGTGCCTTTGACTACAACGCCGACCCGGATTTTATCTATGGGCAGATCGAAAAATGGAATCCGGCCGATGTCGACGGCTACCGGCGATTCATGAGCACAACCAAAGACATCTTTGAGAAGGGTTTTGTCGAATTAGCAGATAAGCCGTTCTTACATATTGGCGACATGATTCGCGTCATCCCTGACCTGGTGCGTCTACAATCGTATAAATTCGTCTACACCTATGTCTCCCAATTCATTGAAAATGATTTTCTACGCAGATGTTTTTCGTTCCACCCATTGCTGGTAGGCGG
>DOXE01000509.1 GCA_003519205.1 Chloroflexota bacterium | reverse complement strand
CGGATGACATTTTGAGGGTTTTTGCTAAACAAATTCCGACCGCCCTTTCAAGAGAAGCGCTGATTCGGCCCCTGGTAAAGGACATCATGCCGGCTCTATTAATCAGACAATCAGCATTGTGTCTCTATGAAGATGAAGGCTTAGAAGTTGTGTACACTCAGCGAGTGCCAGAAATTGAGATTCCTGGCACATCTCGCCAGCTTGACATTTTGCTTGTTAACCCGGCGGAATATATTCCACCAGGTGATACGATTACAGGCAGGCTTGAGTGGGTTCGCTTGTCGATTCCTCTGATAACAAGAGAAGAGACTATTGGTGCTTGGCTGTTCGGCCGTAGAGATCCCGATGACTTCTATCCTCAAAATGATATCGATCTTCTACAAACTTTGGCCAACCAGCTTGCCCCAGTCGTGGAAAATATCAGTCTTTATGAGGCCCTACAACAACATGCAGATAGCCTGGCCGAAGAGGTCGCCAACCGCACGGCTGAACTCAAGTCAGAGAAAGATCGTACGCAGGCAGTCTTGGACAGCGCTGGAGAAGGCATTTTCTTCACCGATCCGGCCGGCGTCATTTTGTACGCAAACCGAGCCATGGTTCTCCAATCGGGCTATGAAGCTGATGAACTTAGAGGGAAAACCCTTGATCTCTGGCAAACAGAGGATGACTCTCCCGAAATCTACCGGGGGATGTGGACAGCCATCTTTGCTGGCAAAGAATGGACCGGTGAGATGTTATTACAACAAAAAGGTGGCAAATACGCTGATGTGAGCCTGGCAATTGCACCAATGCAATCCGAAGATGGCGATTTAACNNACTACCATCAAAACCTATCTGATGCTCATCAAGCGCGGAAAAGAGGAAAAAAGAGAAGGTTATCTCACTGTGCTAAACCGGGAGACCGATCGGCTGACAAATATCATTCAAGATTTACTGGATCTTTCAAAGCTGGACGCTGGAAAAATCCCATTAAAGCTGGCGCCCGTTAACCTGGAGACGACCGTAGACGGAGTAATCCTAAGTTGTTCGACTATGGCCATTGCCAAGGAGATCAAACTGGACTTAGATAGTGACTTAGAGCTTCCGCCGGCTTTTGCAGACAGAAACCAACTAGAGCAAGTCTTGACCAATCTAGTCGTAAACGCGCTAAATTACACACCTCGAGGAGGCAGCGTCGTCGTGACCACCGGACGTGGACAAATGAATGGCAACACCGCCGTATGGTGCCGTGTTTCGGATGATGGGCCGGGTGTTGATCCCATTGACCTGCCCCACCTCTTCGACCGTTTCTATCGAGGACAGGCCGCCCTGGAAAGTGGCGAACCGGGCACAGGGTTGGGCCTAGCGATATGCAAAGAGATTATTGAGCGGCACAATGGCAAGCTTGACGTGAGTAGCCAGCCTGGCCAAGGTGCTGCCTTTACGGTCTGGTTGCCGGCCGATAAAAGCACTCTCATCCAGCAAGCTGAAGAGGATAAAGATAGCCAGGCAGAACCAGCTCCTGCATCTGACTAAAAAAGCAAATCGACCAGGGGCTATCCGATTACCTCGTTTATCCTATCCAAAACATTAAGGTCCGTTTCACGGTCTGAGCGGAGCCAAACGAAAAATTCCACATTTCCGTCGGAGCCAGAAATCGGAGACTGGATCAAAGCCAGCGGAGCGAGTTCGTTTACAATTGACCAATTCAATATATCGGACAATACCTGGCGGTGAATGCTCGGGTCACGAACGATCCCCCCCTTACCAACATTTTTACGGCCGGCTTCGAACTGTGGCTTGATCAAAGCCACAATATCTCCACTTTTTTCTAGCCACCTTTTAACGGTCGGCAGAATCAGTCGTAACGAGATGAATGAGACGTCGATGCTCACGAAATTGACTAATTCAGGTAATGATTGCAGGTTTCGAGCATTCGTTCGTTCCAAAATAACAACCCGCTTGTCTTGTCGCAATTTCCAATGGAGTTGCCCATAACCAACATCGATTGCATAGATGCGCTTGGCCCCCTTTTGGAGCAGGACGTCGGTGAAACCGCCGGTGCAAGCCCCCACATCAGCACAGGTCCTGCCAGCAACTTCAAGAGCGAAAGCATCTAAAGCCGCAGCCAATTTGATTCCACCTCGACTCACATAGGGTAAAGGGGAAATAATTTCAATCCGGGCGTCGACAGGTACGAGCATACTCGGTTTTAAAGCTTTTTCTCCATTAACNNTCCCACTCTACAAAGGCATCGGCCAAAGATTGATGCAAGCTTATTTGTGGCCTCCAGCCTGTATCTTTTTCCAGTTTAGCATAGCTGCCAAAAATTCGTGGTGTCTCCAATTTCCTCATCAGCTTTGGATCATACTCGATCCGAACCTCAATCCCAGCAATCTCAATAAGCATATCGAGCAGTTGTTGAATTACGACCGGCCGTCCACTGCACACAAGATATGGTTCACCAGTTTTGCCAAAATTAACTAAGAGCCGATAAGCCTTTACAACATCACGGACGTCGGTAAAATCCCTCTCTACGCTCAAATTGCCAACTTGGATAAGTGGTTCCTGTAACCCTGTTTTAATGGCTGCAAGTTGGCTGGCAAAATCAGGCACCACGAATCCCTTCGCCTGTCTGGGTCCTATGTGATTAAAGGGCCGTGCCTCTACAACAGGAAGTTCATATCTGTCATGATAGAGTTTAACAAGACGACTGGCAGCCCATTTACTGATACCATAAGGATGGCCAGGATCGGGCGTGACCTCTTCGGTTATTGGGAGCGAATCAGCATTCAGATGCCCATAAATCTGGGCGCTTGTAACGATAACTGTGCGAGGTTTACCGGCTCTGAGTGCAGCTTCTAAAACATTGGCCGTGCCACCTGTATTAATGGCTATGGTTTTGGCTGGGTCCCGCCATGATTGGCCTGGAGATGCCTGACCTGCCAGGTGAATGATAGCGTCTGGAAGGCAGGATTTCACAGCATCTATTAACCCATCTAAAATCAATAGATCTCCTTCTAAGATATGAAATTTTTTGTGGCTAGGGAGAGGTTGATGGCTGGTTGCCCGATGTATAAGGGTATATATTTCATGCCCTTCGTCTAATAACAAATCGACAAGATGCGATCCAGCAAAACCTGTGGCCCCAGTCACGAATATACGCATTCATTACCTCTCTATTTAGCTGCTATTATATCTTTTGTCTGTTAGAGAGCATCATTCGCAAGCTTCTATTGCCATGGGTATAATTGTGATGATGTCTCGTGGAGCTGCCTCAAATACTGTTTCTGCTATCCGGGCCGTTTTAGGGCAGAGGCTTGGCGATGGCCTCAGGGCTTTATATCTCTATGGTAGCCTCTCAACTGGAATTTATCAGGCTGGTCAATCCGATGTCAATTTGTTAGCCATAATTGACGAAGATGTTGATCTCCTTGATATTCGAACAATCCTCATGCCAGTTTGGCAAGAATACGCCCCCATTCTCAGAAAAGCACCCCTTATCGCCACCGAAACTTCCCTAAATCGTCACTTAACCCTTAACCCAATTCTGGCCCATCATCTACATACAAACGGGGAATTGCTCGAAGGGCAAGATTTGTTACCAGGACCTGTTGAAATCGATCCGCTAGAGCGAATTTCCAGGTTTGTGACCCTGGCCATCAGAACCTCATTAGCAGTGGCACCCAGCTTGCTTTCCGAGAAGAAAGCCTATGAGGTAACTGGCAAACTCAAGAGCCTTTACCGACAATACTATGCTAGACCGGCCGACAAAAAAGACCCACCGATAGAACTGCTTGCTAGTGTTCAGCAAGGATTACTATCCGAGCTTGAAGCATACCCGCAATTCTATTTCGACGACCATGAAATGGTCGATGCACCTCCTCTTCTTAATGATTTGCGAGCCATTTATGAAATGGGAAACCGTCTGATCCTCGTTTTTCCTGATCTTGAACCTGAGTCTATGGCTGAACGCATCACTTCGGTAAACTGGCCGGCTGTTGCCGACCGTGTGGCCGAACAATATCGAGGGATACAGATAACTACAGCAGCCGAACTACGCCTGATGATGCAATTTAATACTTCGGCAACTCACTATCTTCGAAGCTATGATCATGCATGGGGCATGAACCCGCTGGCCGATATCCAAATATCGCCTTGGCGAGTTTTCCAAGATTTAGCACGCTATCCATCTGAATTATTGCTTTCAACTTTGCCACATGCTTATATTTCGACGGCCGACGCTGATCTGGCAATGCTCGTTCACGATCTTCACAACAAACTACTCAATATTCAACTGCGAAATGAGTTGCTTTGCCGGATCGACCAGGTTGAGGTTACCCTTCCCCCTTACCCAATTCCAGGAAGAGATGAACCTTTAAGTATTCGGATCGATGCTATCGCTTCTCACCTTGATTGGTGGACCGAATATTATTCATCGGCGATGCTTGAAGCCAGGGAAAAATTGCCTCAAGTAACCAAGGGATAATCGTTATCTTTCATCTCCATGAGTGATTGACTGCTCATGATCCTTCATGCCAAAAAGCTATTTCAGACCGATGATGTCATTGGCACAAGCCCGCGTTGGATATGGCTTGCGACTTCTCGCATTAGCCCTGGTTTTAGCCTCAATGCAACCCTCACCAATACTCATCGTTCCCGGTCCTACGCAGGTCGTTAAGACAAACCATCCAATCCTAGGTGTGCACACACGTCTCACTGATGAGGTAGAACCCTGGAAGATTCAACGGACCTTAAAGCTTGTAAGAGAGATGGGAGCAGGCTCGATAGTTGAGTTCTTTCCCTGGGCATATTACCATGGTGAAGATGGCGGTTTCGCTTGGGACCATCCTGATCTGGTGATAGATCTTGCCGCCTCACAGGGCTTAAATGTTATTGCCCGGCTTGGGCTTACTCCTAATTGGGCTCGCCCGAAGGATACACCCCTAAATTACCTAGACAATGACTCCTATGATGATTTTGCTATCTTTGCATCGGAATTCGCCCGTCGATACGGCGAAACCGTCACTCACATCATCATCTGGAATGAACCAAACCTCAGCTATGAATGGGGATACCGGCCGGTGACCGCAAAAGATTATGTGGATCTTTTAAAGGTTGTTTATCCGGCGCTCAAGGCAGCAAGTCCGGAAACGAAGGTATTAGCCGGCGCTCTCGCACCAACTCTCGAACCACCTGGTTCCCAATGGGGTTTTAGCGACCTAACCTATTTGGATGAAATGTACCGAGCCGGAGCCAAGGACTATTTCGATGGTCTGGCTGTCCATGCCTATGGTTTAACATTTCCACCCGAAAGTGAACCAGGAGAGGATCTACTCAATTTCAGGCGGGTTGAGCTTATTCGCCAGATCATGATGGACCATGATGATGCTGATACGCCGGTTATGATCACCGAGACCGGATGGAATGATCACCCTCGGTGGACACTTGCCGTTAAGCCAGCCCAACGAATCCAATATACTTTAGATGCGATTAAGTATGCCGAGGACCACTGGCCATATGTTGAGACCTTGGCCATCTGGGCTTTCAGATATCCCGCACCAACAATGAGTTACCCCGATTATTTTACGCTGGTTACCCCGGAGTTCGTGCCTAAACCCATTTACCAAGAATTGCAGAAATTTACTGGAAATTGACCAATATTAAAAACTAATAAATACCTCATCTATCAGTTTG
>DOXE01000374.1 GCA_003519205.1 Chloroflexota bacterium | reverse complement strand
TATTCCGGCGTCATAGACGAGCACATTTTTAAATCCCATTTGTGCCAATCCATTGGCAAATTCGGAACAGCGCCCATCATGATAACCATAGATGACAACCGTTTTTTCGGGTACGATGCCTTTGGTTCCCAATAGATTCATCATATCTGCGGCCGGTAAATTTGCTGTCAGAGCATCGGGGCAAGCGACGGCGCCACGAATATGGCCGCCGCGGGCTTCGTCGCGTAGCTTCCAGCCATTATAGGCATTCATAGACCGAATATCGACGATAATTAGGTTTGGTTCTACTCGTCTTTCTGCCAGTTCAGTGGTCGTGATTGTTTTGGCCAAGATTCGTTCCTCCATTTGAATTCGTAGAATTTTCGATCGATACTGAGGGTTCCTTTGGTAGTCAGTAAATTATTATTAAGCCAGGAAGGTGGAAATCTGGAGGTCCAGTTGATTAAAATATAAAAAAAGCGCTCTAGAAAACCGAACGCCTGACAACTGCATTTTCCTACCAGACCATCCATAAATTGACCGAGACTAGTAGGAATGGAAAAACCCCATCAACGGGCAACAACCCTAAATTTTTATCANNTCATCATATTTACGTCTTACCTCTTTGATGTCTTGCCAGGTGAGAGCTTTGGGGCCGCCAGGTTGTCGGGTGGGATTTCGCAATAAATAGGCTGGGTGAAAAATGGGCATCACCCACCGGTTGTGCCAATTATACCAGTTACCACGCAGCTTAGTGATCCCGGTTTCTCCGATAATGGACTCAGTCGCCGCATTGCCAGCTAATAGCATAATGAGCGGATCGACGAGCCGGATTAATTCCAACAAATAAGGTTTATAAAAATCGATTTCGTCCGTAGTTGGCTTGCGTAACGGCTTGCCGCCATCACCGGGGGGTAACCTGAAGACAGCATTGGTGATGAAAACATCCTCATTAGGATCAAAGCCGGCCGCTTCCAATATTTGATCCAATAGTTGGCCAGACCGGCCGACGAAGGGTTTACCCTGCCTGTCCTCTTCTGTACCAGGTGCCTCTCCGATGATCATTAATTGAGAGTCAGGGTTTCCGCGATAGATCACCATGTTCGTGCCAGCTGGAAATAGAGGATCATCCTCCATTTTCATCATGACCTCGATCAATTCGTCGAACGACTCATATTCTACCCGGTCGTCAAAAAGACCAAATTGCATCTAAACCTCCTAAAGTTTGGCGAATTACTATCGAGGATATCCAACTTTCATCTGGCAGCAAGAATCGATTTTAGCTCATCACGTAGCCCAATTACAATCTGCTTTTTAATTGGAAAACAAGGATATTAGGTCAAAGAATGTTGGTTGATGTTGAAATGGCACAGAGCATGAATCGATTTTGTGGAAGAGATTCTGGTAGATGTCAATTTGAAGTTTTTAAAGAAAGGAATGCATGATCTCTTCCAGGGCTTCTGGCGATGGCCGCAGTTTGTTCGCAGGCAACTCTGTCAGTGGTGTTTCCGTCAGGTCGTTTACCTCAGCCATTGATGGCCTGCTGTCGTTGAAGTAGAGCAACCCAGTTATGAATTCGCTTTGCTGGCGAGCCCATTCCAAGCGGTGCAGGGCTCCCAGCCGGTCGGCCGGATCGTAATCCTCTTCCAATTTACGCAATTGAATGTGTGAACCGTCGTGTAATTCAACTAACTTGACTTCTCCAGGGGAAAAGTGGGTTACCATGATTTCGTCCATTCTTGGGACGAAATCCTTGGGAACATAGGCCAAATCTTGTAAGGGTTCAGCATGTTCCTTGCCCCAAGCATAGCTTTTAGTGGATGTATCTCGATTGTTGAAGGTCACGCACGGGCTGATGATGTCTAAAAATGCCGTACCACGGTGGCTTAGTGCTGCTTTTAACAATTCACGCACTTGTTTGGGATCACCAGAGAAGGCGCGAGCGACGAAGCCACAACCGGCAGTGATGGCTTCGACGCATAGATCTTCGGGGGGGAATGGGTTGGTGCCGGCATACTTCAACTCTTGGCCTTCGTCGGCCGTGGCCGAAAACTGGCCTTTCGTTAAGCCGTAAACTCCATTATTTTCGACGATATAGACCATGCGCACGTTGCGGCGCATCAAATGTTTAAATTGGCCCATACCGATGCTGGCTGTATCACCATCGCCGCTAACGCCAATGGCTAACAAACTGTGATTGGCAATCAGGGCACCAGTTCCTACAGCTGGCATCCGTCCATGTAAGGAATTAAAACCATGGGATTTACCCAGAAAGTAGGCGGGTGTCTTGCTTGAGCAACCGATGCCACTCAAACGGATTATCTCGTGTGGCCTGATGTTCAGTTCGAAGGCTACGGCAATGATCTGGCTGGAAATTGAATTATGCCCGCAACCTTGGCACAGAGTTGTGGTCAAACCTGAATAATCGGCTCGACTTAGACCGATATCATTTGTTTTTTCTCTCTGTCCAGTTCTCATGGATTACACTCCATATTGACGGCAATGGTTGCTTCTTCAATCGTAGGTCATTAGGTATTAGTTATTTACCGATTCATGAGCCTGAATCGAATTCATAATCCAGCGGGCAGTTGCCGGAAAACCGTTGATTCTGGATAGTGACATTAACCGGCTGGCCATTTCTGGCATTTCTACAGTCAGGAGCTGATGAAGCTGGCCATCACGATTCAATTCAATGACATAAATTCGTTTGTGATTGGCCACAAAATCTCGCGTATCATCGTTTGTTGGTAGAGCCCTGATCCGTAAAAAATCACTAGATAATCCACTTTTGGCTAATTTTGATCTGGCTTCTTCGATGGCTGGCAACGTCGATCCGACGGCGATTATGCCAATCTCGGCGCCATCAACTTGGTCGATGACCGGCCTGGGAACCATACCTCTGGCAGTCTCAAATTTGCGATTCAGCCGCTCCATGTTTTCCTCCCAGTCCTCCGGCTTTTCACTGTAGACGGCATATCGATTATGACCGGTACCCCGGTTGAGGTAAGCTGATTTGGGATTCTTATTTCCTGGTAACGTACGATAAGTGATTCCATCACCATCCAGATCCAAAAAACGAAAAAAGCCACGTTCTTCCACCTCTTCAGCGCTTAGAACCTTTCCCCTCTTGAGAGGTTCGCTTGGAAATTTGAATTGGGGTGTCATCCAGGTATTCATGCCCAGATCAAGATCACTCATTACCAGAACCGGTGTCTGTATCTCTTCGGCTAGGTCGAATGCGATCACACCAAACTCAAAACACTCTTCCGCCGTAGCTGGAAAAAGTAGGATGTTTTTTGTGTCCCCATGGCCGAGATAATACGCAAATAGGATGTCGCCTTGAGAAGTTCGCGTCGGGAGACCTGTGCTAGGTCCGACTCGTTGAATATCCCAGATAACTGAAGGGATCTCGGCAAAATAGCCGAGACCGACGAATTCGCTCATAAGGGAGAGGCCTGGTCCCGAAGTCGCCGTCATCGCCCTGGCTCCAGCCCAGCCAGCGCCCATGACCATACCAGCTGCCGCCAACTCGTCTTCAGCTTGTATAACGGCAAAGGTTGCCCGGCCGGTATCAGGATCGCGTCGAATTTTCGGTAAAAAGTCATTTAAGGCATCGACCAGGCTTGTGGATGGCGTAATGGGATACCATGAAGTCACCGTAACGCCACCGAAAACAGCACCTAAAGCAGCTGCTTCGTTACCCGTAATCAAAATTTGCCCATCGGTTTGATCCAAAGGGACAACCTGATAAGGGTCTTCTTTTTCTAGATTTTCGGCCACCCACTCATAAGACATTTCGACGATGCCCATATTCTGGTCTACTAATTGCTGGCGCCTGCCAAAGTGGTAGGCTAATGCTTCCTCAATGAATTCTAATTTAATTCCCAGCAATTGAACGATAGCCCCAACATAAATCATGTTGGTTAAGTAGTCTTTAATCTTACCTTTTACGCCGGCCTGGCGGAGAAATTGATTGGTTGGGATGCCGTAGTTATAAACATCGTCACGCAAGCTGATGTCCCTCCAATCGGTGGAATAGAGGCAGACACCACCGGCCGGCAGCTTGGCCATATCCGCTTTTGCTGTCACCTGGTTAAAGGCGACCAGGATCTCGGCCGGTTCGCGGAAGGCGATAAATCCTTCATGGCTGACTCGAATATGGTACCAGGTTGGAAGACCCTGAATGTTGGATGGAAATATATTTTTACCATTGATTGGAATGCCCATTTTAAATAGAGCCCGCAGCAATGTCAGATTAGATGTCTGGCTACCGGTTCCATTTACCGTGGCAACCACGATTGAAAAGTCGTTGATGATCGCCTGTCCATTTCCAGGGTCAGCCAATTCTAGTGTGGATGGGGCTATGTTCACTTTAGCTCCCGGAGGGCTCATTTCACTTCCCACAAATCAGACTCTTGGTAAAGTGATAGTAAATCGCTTTGGCCCTTTTTTGCTTTGGCTTCTGCAACCTGGTGCATTAGGCCCTCGGCGTATGTTGGACCTTCTACCTCTCGTAATACGCCCATGACCGCCGGATGGCGGAGGCGACTCAGAATATATGCTAATGTCGGTGACTCGCTGGTCGCATCATGCACCAATAAGTCATCTTCGGAGATGCCGTTGCCCAATTTCACGATCTCGGGTTGAAGATCGCGCACGATAATGCCCTGGTCCTGGTTAACGCCAAACACCATTGGCTGTCCATCTTCCAGGAATAACATATGATCATCGCGTGTCTGCCGGTTGTGATAGTCCGTCCATTCCTGGGGATTAAAGATCAGACAATTTTGGTACACTTCCACGAGCGAAGTCCCCTTATGGGCTGCTGCCCGAGTCAATGTTTCCCCCAGATGGTTGGGATTTGTATCTATAGTCCGTGCCACAAAGGTGGCTCCAGCACTAAGGGCCAATGACAGGGGCTCCAATGGTTGTTCGATGGATCCCATTGGCGATGACTTGGTACGCATTCCTTGTCTCGACGTCGGTGAAAATTGACCTTTAGTCAGGCCATAAACGCGATTATTAAAAAGAATGATGTTGATATTTGCGTTGCGACGAATGGCGTGGATCAGGTGATTGCCACCGATGGATAAGCCATCGCCGTCACCAGTAATCACCCAAATGCTCAAATCGGGATTGGAAATAGCTAAGCCGGTAGCTAGAGTAGGGGCTCGGCCGTGAATGCTATGAATGCCGTAAGTATTCATATAGTATGGAAAACGACTAGAACATCCGATTCCTGAGATAAAAACGATGTTTTCGCGCCGAATGCCCAGATCCGGCAAAACCTTCTGCATTTGGGCTAGAATTGAATAATCGCCACAACCAGGGCACCAACGGACTTCCTGGTCAGAAACGAAATCTTTTCTGGTTAAGGTAGGTGTTTCAAGATCAATTGTTGTCATGTTTTACTCCAAGCCGTGTTCACCAATAATTTTCATCAATTCGATATTGAATCGGTAATTATCTTGTACTTTGGTTAATCCAGTACCTCATTTATCTTTGCCAGAATTTCATTGATTCGGAACGGGCGAGCATGTAGCTTTGGATAAGATAAGACATCGATGGCGAAAGTTCCCTGCAATAGGAAAGCCATCTGACCTTTATTTAGTTCTGGGACCAAGATCTGATCGTAACGGGACAGAATTTCCTCAAGATTAGCTGGGAATGGATTTAAGTAGCGTAGATGCGTGTGGGCTACTGACTTGCCATCCTTTTGAGCTCGCCTCACGGCCGATCGCGCTGCACCATAAGTGCCCCCCCAACTAAGAACTAACAGTTCAGCCTTCTCCGGACCAAATACTTCTTGTTCGGGGATGATATCAGCCAGACGGGCAACTTTCTCTGCCCGATCTTTAACCATCTTCTCGTGATCGTATGGGTCGTAAGAAACGTTACCGGTTAATGGTGCTTTGCTGAGCCCTCCGACCCGATACTCCAAGCCTGCTGTTCCCGGGATGGCCCATGGACGAGCTAATGTAACAGGGTCTCGTTGGTACGGCAGGAAGGGTTCCTTTCCATTTGTACCATACCTTGGCGCCGGGTGATGCACATCGATTGCTGGAATATCATCCGGATCAATTATCCGCCATGGCTCAGAACTGTTAGCCAGATATCCTTCGGAGAGGAATATCACCGGCGTCATTCCTCGGATAGCCAGCCTCACAGCTTCAATAGCCAGATCAAAACAGTCGGTAGGACTTTGCGGGGCAACGACTGGCATTGGGCTTTCACCGTTACGTCCGAATAGCACCTGTAGTAGATCGGCCTGCTCGGTCTTGGTAGGCAGGCCTGTGCTCGGTCCGCCTCGTTGAACGTCGATGATGACCATTGGGAGTTCCAACACCACTGCCAGATTCATGGCTTCGCTTTTGAGGGCTATGCCCGGGCCGCTGGTTCCAGTAACTGCCAGGGCTCCACCAAAGGCTGCTCCAATAACAGAACCCATGGCAGCTATTTCGTCTTCGGCCTGGAAGGTGCGAACGTCAAAATGTCGGAGTTTAGCCAGGAAATGCAAGATGTCGCTGGCCGGTGTGATAGGATAGCTCCCGTAAAACAGGGGTTTACCCATCTTTACGGCGGCTGTTACTAAGCCAAGGGCCGTTGCTTCATTGCCGGTCAGCTTTCGATACGTGCCGGCCGGTAGATCTGCCGGCGAAATGCGAAAACGTTGGCGGAAAATTTCGGTGTTTTCGCCAAAATAATAGCCCATTCGTAATGCTTTTTGATTCGCTTCAATCACGGCTGGTTTGCCGGCAAATTTCTTTTCGATCCATTCCAAAGTCATCTCTAGCGGCCGGTCGAAAATCCAAAATGTAATGCCTAAGGCGAACAGATTCTGACTGCGATCTTTTTCTTTGGTAGTCAAACCTTCGACATCCTTAAGCGCTTCCCTGTTCAAGGAGGTCAACGGGACTTTATAGACCCGGTATCCCTTTAATGAATCATCTTCTAGGGGATTATCGTCATAGTCAGCTTTGCGTAGATTCTGACGATTAAAGGAATCGGTATTGACGATGATAAAACCGCCCCTTTCCAAATCGGGTAAGTTCTTCTTCAAGGCAGCCGGGTTCATAGCCACGAGTACCTGGGGAGCATCGCCAGGGGTTAAAATATCCTCGCGAGAAAACATTACCTGGAAGCCGCTCACTCCGGCCATGGTTCCTGCCGGAGCGCGAATTTCGGCGGGAAAGTCAGGAAAAGTGCTAATATCATTACCCAATACGGCCGATGTATTTGTAAACTGGGTACCGGTTAATTGCATACCGTCACCCGAATCACCGGCAAACCGTATGACGATCGCATCAAGTTCTCGCAGCGAAGGCTCTTTTTCTTTAACTTCAGACATAATAAGACTTGTCTCCTTTGATATTAGACAAGATCAACAGGACCTGTCTTTTTACTATCATTTTCGTTAACACTTGCTTCAAATCATGTTGGCAATGTTACCGTAGGTAGAAGCTGGAAATGTTCGATCAGGATTTGCCTTCCGCCTTCAAAATCGCCCTGGCAGATCGCTTCAACGATGCGCTCATGGTAATTCCATACATCGAGCCAATATTGATAGTCGGCAAAGCGCGTAAGCTCCGTCGCTTCATAGGCGTCCCAATAGGCCTGTAGTAGAGCTTGCACAAAGGGGTTATTTAACCGGCAGAAAATCGTCAGATGCAGATCGCGATGCTCTCCATTGGGAATATGAACCGGCGAACCATGTAATTTCTCTTTGGCCTGAGACAACAACTTGTGTAAAAGATGCTTGTCTTCATCTAATAGCTCAGTTACCGATTGGTGCCACATGTTGGCTTCGATAGTTTGGCGAAGTTGGCTAAATTGAGCGAAATTGGCTTCCCCGGTAGCTAATCCAAACATCAGGCTTGTACGGACTGCAGGATAGAAAGAATATGGCTCGCGACGAGTCCCCAAGCGCGGTCGAACAGAGACAAAACCAAGTTGGCGGGCTACTTCAAGCTGCTCGCGGAGCTTGCCCACACTTACACCGAGCTCTTCGCTCAACTCAGTCAGGGCAGGTAAACGCGCTCCCGGTCCTAGCTCCTTGTCAATCAAATAGATCAGTAATTCTGAATTGACATCGTTATGCAACATGTACCTTCAATCATCCAATGAATCCAATCAATTGGATGTTTCCAATTTTATCACATTTTTCATCTTAAGCAATCTATCATCGGTTTATTTTGCTTAGAAATTTGGTACATGAATGCAATGGCCGCCGACTTTTAACTTTCTTTTCGGCCGGGTATCCTATTGTAACCAATCCCTGTGGCTCCCAATTTACTGGTAGTTCAAGGACTTCCTGAACCACTTCTGGGCAGAAGAGAGGGGCGCACATCCAACAGGCTCCTAGACCGAGGGCATGGGCGGCGAGCAATAGGTTTTGACCAGCCATTGCAGTTGACTGTACTGCCATCGTCCACTCGTTTATTTGCCGACGCTCGTCGGGATAAGAATCCATATCTTCCATACTCGAACAGACGAGCACAAGCAACGGAGCGGCCGTTATCCGTCTGTACGAGCGGGATACATCATTTTCTATTACATTGGTTTCCACGCCGTCCTGGGTCAAATCTTTCTTCAATCTATCACCCATAGCTTGTGCCAGTTGGCTCTTTTTTTCTAGGGCTGAAATGACTACAAATCGCCATGGTTGGCGATTGTGGGCGGAAGGTGCCCAAATAGCAGCTGTCAATAACTTATCGACGAGCTCCTGAGGGACGGACTTTTGTTGGTAGCGTCGAATAGAACGCCGGCCGAGCAAAAGTTCCAAAAAATGATCACCATTCTCATTTCGTGGCATAAGAAGATAATGCAACATCCTTTTTGTAAAAGGAAATATCCAGAAACTACCTAAATGTTAAAAACTAAATATCGTCCAACCGAATGTAAGTCTGACCGGTCTGCCAGTCATCGTCCAAATTTAGACTCTTAGCGAGCCACGGAACCCCCTAGCGGCATAGTATGAGGGCGCACTGTTGTGATATACAAAGACATGATCGTAGCGGCGATCAGCAAAAATGGCGCCACCGAGTTTTCTAATGTCAGAAGGTGTTTTCACCCAGCTCGACGTCTTCGTATCGAAGTCTCCTAGTTTCTGCAACTCTCGATATTGT
>DOXE01000125.1 GCA_003519205.1 Chloroflexota bacterium | reverse complement strand
GTGTTTTCTCTGGTTTACTATGCTCCCCTGGTCAATATCGTTTACCGCCGAAAACCATCCATAGTGGTGGAAGAAGGTGGCTCGCTACCGTTTTCGATGGAGGTGACTCTGCTGGTGTTGGCCCTGGCTGTGATCGCGATTGGCCTATGGCCTAGTTCAATGAATTGGCTAACCGAACCGGCTGGTACAGCGCTATTGGCCCCCTTTGTTAGCTAAAGCGTGCAGAGCTAAGCCAGTGTTGTAGCAAGGTCGTAGCCAGAATGGAACGGGAATAACTTTTAGAAATGATGGAAATGAGATGAAAGACATTTTGTTGAGCCCGCCGTTAGCATTACTCATCAACATAGGCCTGATCGGCATCTTGTATGGACTTGGCCGGTTTATGGCCGGGCCATCCCAAGTGACGCCGGCGAAGACAAGCACTTATTCCAGCGGCGAGGAACCTCCCACCCAGGCTGTTGCGCCGGGCTACCGGCCTTATTTTGTGGTGGCCCTGTTCTTTGCTGTCCTGCATCTGGGAGTTCTGGTCTTGGGTAGCGGGGGAATGACCGTAATTAGTGGNNCAAGGAAGCCCGCGACACGCCGATATCCTCCTCTGTACTGGACCGGTCACCCGGCAAGCTCGAGATAGGCTGGTTCGCATTTATTCCCAAATGCCCGAACCGAAATTTGTCGTCGCCATCGGATCCTGTGCCCTTTCAGGTGGGGTTTTTCGTGGTTGTTATAACGTTATGGGCGGGATAGACCGGGTAATACCGGTTGACGCTTACATTCCGGGCTGCCCGCCACGACCGGAGGCCATCATCGATGGTGTTGTCAAATTGCTATCTACTTTACAGGCTGGTGAGCAGCTAGATAGCCCGGCGTTGGAGGTGGACGGACACGGGGTGAAGGAAAGAACAAAATGATAGAAACCACCACCAGTAACAAGACGGTTGAAGCCCTGGCGCTGGCCAAAGAGATCACGACTGCCTGGTTCTGGTCTCTAGAAACGGCCGAGCCAGAACCAAATCGGCTGGATGTAAAATTGGCTTCGGCCGATGACCTGTTACCCATCGTGACGGCCATGCGGGTTAAACGTTTGGGTTATCTTTCTGCTATCACTGGTCTGGATCCAGGCTTGGAAGCAGACCAGCTTGAAGTGCTCTATCACTTTTGCACTGGGGCAGCTATTATCACGCTACGAGTACCCATACCGCGCCATGCGCCGGTTGTGCCCTCCCTGAGCCCAATCATCCCCGGTGCAGAGGTGTTCGAACGCGAGTTGATGGAAATGTTTGGCGTAACAGTTAGCGGGTTACCAATCGCCGAACATCTTTACCTGCCGGACGATTGGCCAGAGGCTACCTATCCATTGCGCAAGGATTTTGATCCCGTGTCGATCCGTTTAACCACAGAAGGAGGGAGGTGATGCACCAAGACCAAACCGTCGAACGTTTCACAGTTCCCATCGGCCCCCAACACCCGGCCCTAAAAGAACCGGCTAATTTTCTAATCACGGTTGAAGGGGAGATCGTAACCAAGGCCGTTGTACGACTGGGCTACGCACATCGGGGCATCGAAAAGGCAACCGAATCACGGAACTGGGTGCAGAACCTGTATCTATTGGAACGTATCTGTGGCATTTGCTCCCACATACATGCCACGGCTTATTGCCATGGTGTTGAGCGGCTGGCCAACGTGGAAGTTCCACCACGAGCTCAGGCAATACGGGTTCTGGTCGCCGAACTGGAACGAATTCACAGTCATTTATTGTGGCTCGGCGTTGCTGCTCATGAGGCTGGATTCGACACGCTGTTCATGTATAGCTGGCGCGACCGGGAAACGGTGATGGATCTTTTGGAAGAACTCGCGGGCAATCGAGTCAATTACTCTGTCAATGTTTTGGGTGGTATCAAAAACGATATCGACGCTGGCCAAACGCAGAAAATTTTGGCCGGACTGGATTATCTGGAGCAACGCACGCGCCATTACCTCGACGTTGTTACAACCGATGCCGGTTTCTTACAGCGGACTCGAGGTGTTGGCGTGATGACCAGAAACCAGGCCGAGGTTCTTGGCACAGTTGGGCCGACCGCCCGCGCTTCTGGAGTAGCGCGCGATATAAGGGTAGAAGCGCCCTATGCCGCCTATGATTCCTATCCGGTGAAGCTAACCTTGGAAGCCGAAGGGGATCTAGAAGCCCGATTTGTGGTGCGGATCAAAGAGTTATTTGAGTGCTACCGTCTCATCCATGAGGTTTTGGATAACCTGCCGTCTGGCGATCTGACCACCCGGATGCCCCGGCGGATCAAGGCGGCAGAAACGGTCAGTCGAGTTGAAGCGCCGAGAGGAGAACTGTTTTATTTCATTAAGAGTAACGGCAGTGATATGCCAGAGCGCGTCAGGGTGCGAACGCCGACGATCTGTAACATGACCTCGGTTGTTAAATTGGCGGNNCAGTGATATGCCGGAGCGCGTCAGGGTGCGTACGCCGACGATTTGTAACATGACCTCGGTCATTAAATTGGCGGTCGGGCACCAGTTGGCTGATGTGCCGATGATCCTGGCTGGGATCGACCCTTGCTTCTCCTGCAACGATCGGATGGTGATAGTTGACCGTGGGATAAGACAACAATGTATGAGCTGGGACGCACTCCGGCGTTATGGGATTGCATATTACCATGGAAACCATTCCTAGTTTTTTTGCCATACTGATTTTCCCTAGCGGCTTGTTTTTGCTGGTTGCTGGATTGGCTTACGAGTGGGCAGATCGAAAACTGCTGGCCCAACTCCAGAACCGGATTGGGCCGCGCTGGTTCCAACCTCTGGCCGACGTTCTCAAGTTGATGGCTAAAGAGGAAATTGTGCCCGATGGGGTGAATGTACCCCTGTTCATTGGTTTGCCTATTATAGCCTTGGCGGGTGCCTTGACCGCAGCTCTCTACGTGCCCATCGCCGGCCTGGAACCGGTTCGTTCTTTCCCCGGCGATCTCATTGTGACCCTCTATCTGCTCAGTTTACTCACTTTGTGCATTGGGCTCGCTGGTTCGAATACGATGGACCGCTTTTCAGTAGTGGGCGCAACGCGGACTCTAACCCAATTGATATCTTACGAAGCGCCCTTCTTGCTAGCCATGTTGGGTCCGGCGATCGTTGCCGGGAGCTGGCAGATCAGTTCCATCACGACCTATACCAGTGAACGGTGGCTTCTGCTGGCCCAGCCATTAGGCTTTTTAGTGGCCATAGTTGGCCTCATGGGTAAATTGGAGATGCCTCCCTTTGATGCCCCTGAAGCAGAAACGGAGGTCGTGGCCGGGGCTCTGACCGAGTATAGTGGTCGCGGGTTAGCCCTGTTCCACCTGGGTAAAGGGGTGGAAATGGTGATTGGTTTAACGCTTATCGCCGCCTTTTATCTAGGTGGCGTCACCAGCCCATTGTTGTTTCTTCTCAAAACGTTGGCCTTGCTTTTATTGGTCGTTGTTCTGCAAGCACTTTTTACCCGGCTACGCATTGACCAGACGGTAGGTCTCTGGTGGCGCTATGGTGTCTTACTGGTCCTGGTTCAATGGCTCATTGTCATCATCGGGCAGAGGTTGGTTTCATGAAGATTGGTACGATGCTCAAGGATGTTAGCTTAGCTTTCATACATCGGCCGGTCACGGAACGATACCCCTATACACGCCAGGCGACACCTGAACGCTTACGCGGGCGGCTGCAATGGGATCCGGAAAAATGCATCGGTTGCGAGTTGTGTGCCATGGATTGCCCGTCCGGCGCCATCGATTTGATGGTGCTGGATAAAAAAGCTAAAAGGTTTGTTTTTTGTTATCACCTCGATAGGTGTACGTTTTGCGCTCAATGCGTTCAGAGTTGTCGGCACGGCTGCCTTGAGTTGTCGGCCGATGATTGGGAATTGGCCTCACTGAGTAGGGAGGCTTTCACCCTTTATTACGGAGAGGATAAGGATGTCAGAGAAGCTCTGGCAGGAACAGCTTCGCCAGACGGTAGCGGGCCTTCGAACAGTTAACGGCCAGCCACATGTCGCCCTGGTTGGCATTGGCCATGAGCTGCGTGGCGACGATGCGGCCGGGGTGGCGGTGGCCCGGCTCATTAACCAA
>DOXE01000091.1 GCA_003519205.1 Chloroflexota bacterium | reverse complement strand
TGTAACTCGTCGATGTTAATGCTGCGTTTGGTGCGGAAGATGGCCACAATCAGGGCTAAACCTATCGCAACTTCAGCAGCAGCGACGGTCATCACAAAGAAAACAAATACCTGGCCGTCGAGATCATTGAGATGGCGGGCAAAGGCAACGAACAGCAAGTTAGCCGAATTGAGCATCAGCTCAATTGACATAAATATTATAATGGCGTTGCGGCGTAACAACACACCTATCGCGCCCATTGTAAATAGGACAGCGCTTAAAATAATGTACCACTCTATAGAGACCTCAGCCATTCTCACCTCGTCTTGTGCGTAAGACTACAACGCCAATCATGGCTACCAACAATAGCACAGAGGCGACTTCAAACGGGAAAACATATCCTTCAAACAATCGTAGCCCAATCTCAACAGGTCCGGCTTCTATCAAAGCTTCGGTTTCGACCGATGGCGTTCCCGTGCCGGATGCAAGAATAAAAATGAAGGTTCCCAAGAGGATCATCGCCAGGACGATCGATAGTGGCACTTGCCAACGGCCGACGGCTGCTGTCGGCTCACTGCGCAACTGCTCCGCCCCAAGAAGCATCACCACGAATATGAACAAAACCATGATCGCCCCAGCATAAATGGCAATCTGGGTTACGAAAAGAAATGGGGCGTTCAGGATCAGAAAGAAAACGGCAATGGTCGTAAAATTGAGAACCAGAAACAGGGCGCTATGAACTGCATTCCGGCTTAAAAGCATACCTAGCGCCGAGAGCATGGCTATGAGCGCCAGGATAGTAAAGATGATTGGACTTCCCATGAAATCGCCTCTTCCACCAATCTTCCGAGATTCACGTATGGCTTATCTTCGCCATTACCCCTCTAAAAATCGAAAGCTTTGCCTACACAGCTTACTTCGGGTCCTCCATATCCGGAATGGAGCGGTCAAATGTGCCAGGTTCAACCTTTTGAGGCGTAACCTGACCCCCATCCGGCACAGGTAAAATCAACATCTCTTTTGTATAAATGGAACTGGCCCGGTCATAAAAACTGAGCTCGTAATCTTTACCTAAGACAATAGCCTCTGTCGGGCAAGCATCTTCACAATAACCGCAGAAGATGCAGCGCATCATGTTGATCTCGTAAGTACTTGCATAACGCTCGCCCGGGGAATAGCGCTCTTCGTCAGTGTTTTCGGCCGCTTCGACGAATATCGCGTCAGCCGGGCAAGCAGCAGCACAAAGGGAACAGCCAATACACTTCTCCAAGCCATTATCGTAGCGGTGTAAATGATGACGGCCCTTGAAACGGTTGCGAACTGGTCGCTCAATTTCCGGATACTGGATCGTCACCGGCTCTTTAAATAAATGTTTAAAAGTCGTCGCCATTCCTTTAAGAATTGGACTAATCATATAAATATTTCACCTGTCATCGTGTACAATTCGAAAATAGAAAAACTGCCCTGAGGGCTCTAGCCGGATAAAGCAGCAATTTGCCGACCGGCGGACTCTCGTCCGCCCAGAGCCCTCAACAAACTTCAATGATTATTGAAAAGAACGAGTTACTTAGAAACCAAAAATAGCCGTCAGATTGTCTAAATTCAATATTTGTTCTTCAACCATGATGATAAAGAAGGCTGTTACCACCACGTTTGCCAAACCAATCGGCAACAGCTGCTTCCAACCAAAATGCATCAATTGATCATAGCGAAAGCGGGGCAATGTGGCCCTGATCCAAATCATCAGGAACATTACTATCAAGATCTTGACGGTGATATAAATGAAACCAAGCGCCGGTGCCTGGTCGATGAACGGGCCAAGATAGCCACCCAAAAACAGGGTGGCNNCCAAAGCGCATCCCTCCGTACTCGACGTTAAAACCGGAAGAGAGTTCCTGTTCCGCTTCCAGCAAATCAAACGGAGCCCTTTCCAATTCGGCAAGGGCACCGACAAAGAAAATGAAGGCTGCTAGTGGCTGCAAAACAACATACCACATACTTCGTTGGGCTTCGACTATGACGCCCAAATCCATGGAATTGGCCAGCATGATGGCCGGGATAACCGCCAGACCAAGGGCTAGCTCGTAGCTGATCATCTGAGCTGAAGCACGAATTCCACCCATAACGGCGTATTTACTGTTTGAGGACCATCCACCGAGAACCACACCGTAGACGGCGATTGATGTGATGGCCAATACAAAGACGAGGGCCACGTTAATCCCTGGTGCGACGGCAAAATATGGGCTGAAAGTGTATCCAAAAATGGTGATCTCCGGTGCCCAAGGGATCACGGCAAAAATCATGATAGCCGTTATTACAGCCAACATGGGCGCCAAAGTATAGGTTGACCGATCTACCCTGGCCGGGGTTGGATCTTCCTTAAAGAATAGCTTCACCGCGTCGGCTGCTGGCTGCATGATGCCGCCTAAGAGCTTTCCCTCTTTTTTGCCCCGTCTGGGTATTGGAATATACCCGGCACGATTCGGGCCAATCCGGTGTTGCATCCTGGCCAGTAATTTTCGCTCATAAAGCGTCGTATAGGCAAAGCCAGTTACCGCCGCAAGGGTAACGATAAAACCAACGATCAGAGATACCAATGCTATTTCGCCAGCAGTCATGCCAAACCTCTTGGAGTTGGATGGTTAGACATCATTTCTTTACCAAATTTCCATCGTGGCCGGTTTGCCCAGGTGACCGGCTCCGCGGACCAGGGCAACACCCGCTGGGACAAAGCCATTCACATAGACGCGGGCCTCGATCGAATGCCCGTTGACGCTCATTGAGGCAGAATCACCGTTAGCTATGCCTAAGGCTTCGGCATCCTCAGAATTCAGGTAAACGGCCTTTTCGGCAATCCGTGGTTCAAGAACTTTTGACTTATCAATCAGCGATCCGCGAGTGTACAAGGCGTCGATTCCAACCGCGACTAATCCCTCGGCCGACGACTTGACAATATCTGGAACGTCAAAGCGGTCAACAGGTGCGTTCTCGGCCACGACAGGCCATTGCTGTCCGAGACCTGACTCATTCTTATAAGACGTTCCCCCATAATAAAGGTCATCACCGCCCACCATGGGCCATTCTTGCTCGGTCCAGGCTAAAGAACGATAGTTAATGCCTTCTAACTGCGGCAAATTTGAGGCGATTTCTTTAAAAAGCAAGCTTACGGCAAAGGGCGGCTTTCCTAATCCCACCCTTTCGCCGATCTGAGCCAGTATTTGCCAGTCAGCGCGGCAATCGCCGACAGGCTGAATTGCCGGATAGAATCTCTGAATTCGCCGCTCGCCATTGGTGAACGTCCCCTCCCGCTCTGCCCAACTTTGGGCGGGCAAGACCACATCAGCCAGCTCGGCTGATTCGGTTAGGAAAAGATCTTGTACAACCAGGAACTCCAACTGGTCCCGGTCTTTTAACATTCCATCACCCACCGGATCAGCCCCTACCAGGAAAAGCGCTTTTACGGCGCCGCTTTTTACCCCATCCAAGATAGCCAATGTATCTAACCCGACTTCATCCAAGGGCCTGTACCCAGGGCCGGCATCGGGTCGCAGTCCCATATCCCAGGCACCTTGGGTGTTACCACCAGGCCAAACAGGGATCAGGCCGTTGTTCACCCGGCCAGCATGATGGAGCCCATCATCTCCGTCCAATTGTCTGACCAGAAGCAAATTGCCCAACAGACTGGCCAACACATCCGTCTCCTCGTAGCTGAGCCCTTCACTTCCGTAGAAAACAACCAGATTATTGGCCTCGATAAGGGCATCGGCCACATCTTGAATCGGATCATCACTCGAAGTATCTGCATCCACTTTCGCCGCGTTCAACAACCTATGGATGGTAAACAGTGCCTGTCCTGGTTTGTAATGAACGGCAGAGTTAGCATAGCGATCCAGGCGAGTCTGGCGAAGGTTTAATACTACTAACTTAGAGCCTCGTTCGACGGCCTGTTTTACTCGCAACCACCACACAGGTGCCTCTTCATGCAAGTCACTGGCCACGACCAGAATCGCGTCACCTGATCCCAACTCCTGCAAATTGCTGCCACTGGCAATGCCAACCTTAGCCACCACATCACCGCCGGCAAGTTGTTTATTCATCAGATCGACGTTATTGCTGCCCAAACCCTGGCGGAACAGCTTCTGAAACATGTAAAAATCTTCGTTACTAAGCCGGTCACCTGCTAAACCGGCGGCGATCAATTTATTCATTTGCAACCGGCCGGCTACTATATCCAGGACGTCCTCCCAAGTCGTTTCAACTAACTGCCCATCCTCCCGTACCAGGGGTTTGCTTAAGCGCTGGGGCGAATCAGCAAAGTGATGGACAAAGCGTCCTTTATCGCAAATCCAGATCTCATTCACTCGCTCATTCTGGCGGGGCATGATGCGTTTGATCACCGTCCGGCCACCTGACCGGGCTTCCTGCCGAGTACTCATCGTCGTATTGCAACCAACTGGACAATGAGGGCAAATACTAGCCACAGGTGTTAATTCCCAGGGCCGGGCACCAAACCGAAAATCAGCCGTCGTCAGCGCGCCCACTGGACAAATATCGGTTGTGTTTCCGCTCCAATAGCTATCGAAGCCCGGCTCTGACATAGTGACGATTTCCAAGTGGCGGCCGCGATTATGGAAGGCAATGACCGGATCGTCGACGATCTCGCTTTGGAATCGGGTACAACGCGCACACTGAATGCAGCGTTCCCTGTCAAGATAGATCAGATCGCCTAATGGAACATGCTTATCAAGATGCAATTTATCTTCATAGATGAAGCGGCTGGTGCCAGGACCATAACGCATGGTCAGGTTTTGCAGTGGGCATTCGCCNNTAACAAAAAACAGGGATATCATTGCCGATCTTTTTTGCTGCATCGACAACGACAGTTCCCTTGGGAACGCTCACTTCAACCCCGTCGATGGTTAGTGTAACAATATCGCCCATGTCTTTATTCATCGTCGCTTGTAGGCAGTATCTTTATGAAATTAACCAGCTTTCACCTCAGCGGCGGCTACAACAACTTCGGCCATCTTTGCTTCATTACGCCCAATTGGCGAAGATGCCCCATTGATCTTGGCCCGGTAATCCTCCGGAAAATGTTTTATCGTGGATAGTACCGGGCTTGTGGCAAATTCACCTAATGCACATAAGGTTTCCCCCTGCATTTGTGTGGCAATGCTTTCCAGCAATTTGATATCCGATTCCTGGCCCCTGCCGTCCAAGATGCGTTGCAATACTCTTTCCAACCAATAAGTGCCTTCCCGGCAGGGCGTGCATTTACCACA
>DOXE01000041.1 GCA_003519205.1 Chloroflexota bacterium | reverse complement strand
AAGGGCGACCAAGTATTTGGGATAGATGCTATCGGCTTTGGTGCATACGCCGAGTATAAATGTATGCCTGAATCTGGCGGGATAGCAACAAAACCAGAAAATTTGACCTATGAGGAGGCCGCCGCTGTTCCTAACGGAGCCTTGACAGCATTGACTTATGTTAGGGACAGGGGAAATATCCAAAGTGGACAAGAACTTCTTATAAATGGTGCGTCAGGAATGATAGGTACTTATGCTGTGCAGCTTGCCAAGTACTTCGGGGCCGAAGTTACCGGTGTATGCAGTACGAGGAATATAGAATTGGTGAAATCTCTGGGAGCCGACAAAGTCATTGACTACACCAAAGAGGATTTTACCCAAAGTGGTGAAACCTATGATGCTATCCTTGACGCAGTAGGCAACCTTTCGTTTTCGCGCTGCAAAAGGTCACTAAAACACTGCGGGCTTTATCTTCCAACCGCCCCTGGGATACGAGAGGTTGCTCAAATGATGTTGACTTCATTTGTAGGCGGTAAGAAAGTATCATTAGCGTCAGGCTCCGAAAGCAAAGAGGATTTGGACTTCATTAAAAAGCTAATCGAAGCGGGAAGGGTAAAACCTGTAATTGATAAACGCTACCCATTGGAACAGGCTGCCGAGGCTCACAGGTATGTTGATAGTGGGCGAAAAAAGGGCAATATAATCATCACTGTGGCGCACAACGGCAAAACCTGATAGTGAGATTAACCAGCATTATCTGGAAATCGCCAAACAAAACGGAGAATGGTTATGACCAAGGAAAAATTCTTAACCTTACGCTGGAATAATATATTAACTCTGGGATTCGGACTGATTATGCTGGCATATGTTGGTTTCGTTATATCCACATCAGCACTGTCAGATGTTATAGCCTTTATCGGGCTTGTGCTTATCGGGGCTGTTTATTGAACGGTTGTCGAACAGCATTCGAACATGCGGTTCGCATGGTTAAACAAAGACTCAGATAACGACCNNTCTGGTGGATACCTATAGTGCTTGCCGTAACCAAGATAATCGATCTTAGGACGGCCTTCATCGCGTTATTCGTATTAACCTTCATTAGGGCAGTTGTTAATCTATATAGGAACAACGTCCTCAATCCGGAGCAGGCCGAGAGTTTTCCCCTTCGAGCAGTTTGAATAGTCGAAAGATAAAACCGATACTGTCTACGGGCAGCTGGTAGGCATGGCTTTGAAGGTCTATATGACCGAATTGTTCCGTTTCAGAACCTCTGAGACGAGGATTAAGGGAGAATTTCGCCATCAAGAATCATGCCTCTTTTGCAGGATTAGACGGCTCCAGCGATGGCGCATACCTGGCCGGGGGCGGGGAAGGGTTGCTTGTCGTGTCACGGCTCCACGTGGCTGGCTATCGGGCATGGGTGGGGAGTTCGGCCGCCTCAGTCGGGCGCTTGAAATAGTGTAGTATAATGTACCAAGGAGTCGAGATCATTTTCCTGCGCATGGTCGCGACCATCATGCGCCAAGGGGGATTAAGGAATGAAGAAACTGGGCCTTGGCATCTTTGTGTTAGTCTTGATTGGTGTTACCTTGGCCGGGTGTCAGAGCATGATGCCCACTGTCAGTCCTACCCCGCCACCAACACCAACCCTTATTGCCGGTCAATATACCTATGACGACTTGGTCCAAGTGTTTGAATATGATCTGCAAGCGCTACTCGACATTCGAAAAGTATCGGTAGCTGACAAAGAAGATGGGGTTGAAGTGCACGATATTTCCTACATGGGAGCTCCGGATTACAGGGTGCCAGCTTTTCTTGTAGTACCACCTGGCGAAGGCCCATTTGCGGGGGTCCTATTCATGCACCAGGGATTTGGATCGAGAAATAGCTTTCTGAATGAAGCAATCAATCTTGCCAATAAAGGAGTCGTATCACTTTTGGTCCACCATGGTACTTGGAGACCGGACCCGGACAATTACCGGCGAATAGTTGTCAGTTTGCGTCGCGGTGCTGATTTACTAACGCAAAGACCAGATGTAGACAGCAGTCGCCTTGGCTACGTTGGTCACAGTTGGGGTGCCACCTTTGGTGGCATATTGGCTGATATTGACAAACGCTTTCAGACCTATATTTTAATGGCCGGGGTGCCATCTTTCTCGGAAGTATGGGAAAGAGATGATTTGGTTCCATTTGATGGCGTACACTACATAGGTCACGCTGAGCCGGTCCCTCTGTTCTTCCAGCTTGCCAACAATGATGAATATGTAAGTCGAGAAGCAGCATTGGAATACTATGAAGCAGCAAGCGAGCCAAAACACATTACATGGTATGACACTACTCATTTCTTTGTAAACGCAGAAGCGCAACAGGATCGACTAGAATGGCTTAGCTGGGAGCTTGATCTGCCGTAATCCTTTCCAGTGAAAAANNGGCCGGGGGCGGGGAAAGGTTGGCAAACCGGGCTACTATCCTAATCCAGACCTGATTCCCATTCAAACGACTCGACGACGACCCAACTTGCTGTTCTAAGTTTGGACTCCAACCAACGCATGGCCTCAACAACATGCGGTTCCTGGCCTCGAGGGTCACCGACCAACGCCTCTCTACAGAGCTTATCCCATGCGTTCGCCTCCCTGCCGGTCAGCAGCAGCCCGTAATCTACATAGATAGGGTTTCCGGTGTCGATCTGGCGATCACCATACTTCTTGAAGAACGCGCCTCGGTCCCACCACAATGGAAAGTCCAATATCCAAGCTGGCTGGCCATTCTCACCGGGGCAAATGTAAATTCTTTCGCGATAAGCGGGCATAGGGATATACCTTTAAACACCTCTCAGGGTTTCCTGACTGTGAAATGGGCTTTGCCGTCCCTGATTTGAACAGGTGCCGTTGGTAGAACTACGAAATCTAGGAGGTAAGCACTTTTCCTAATGGCTATGTCCAAATGAGGGATCAAATTTTATAGAACGCTGCCTCGGCCGTTGTCAGCCATTCTTCTGCCATTGTTAAATTCTACATCGTTGCTTCTTCAGTGACACGCTCACCATCTATCATGTTCTCAACGTCATCTTTGAGCACTCTCGCCACTTGGCACATGACAGACTCATTACTTTCGACACTTCTAAATGTAGAGGCAGAATGGTATCCTGTTTTGTTGGAGAGCCATTGCTCTCGGTAATTTGCGTTAAACCCGACCAGGCAGATGCATCAGATGTCAAACAGTATATGGCAGCAAGCTGCTTAGGCAAGCTACGTATCTGAAAATGGCCGAATCAAAGTAAATTTGGAGGAGACTCATGAAAGCGATTGTACAAACAAAATACGGTCCACCGGATGTTCTTCAGGTCAAAGAGGTAGAAAAACCTACTCCCAAGGACAATGAAGTACTGATAAGGATATATGCGGCAAC
>DOXE01000145.1 GCA_003519205.1 Chloroflexota bacterium | reverse complement strand
TCGATCAGCCGCCAATTTCGCAGATGCATGGCCGCCTGTCTTAGAGCCAACATTTCGGCGTGAGCTGTGGGATCCGTGTTGGTTTCTTTGACGTTAAAACCCCGTCCAATCACTTCTCCATTAAGTATGGCCACTGCCCCTACTGGCACTTCGCCAAGAGCGGCCGCATGTTGGGCTTCGGCCAGCGCCAACTTCATCCAATGCTCATCTGTTCTATTGATAAGGTTCGATTCGAACACAATAAAACCATTATAGCTGAGGGATATTGTCCCGCCAACGATATGAAATAGGATACGCNNGGAGTCAGTTCATTACGCCCTTGGTGATGCTTTTCCCGGATTTGCTCCTCAGATCTCCAATAAAATGAAAGAGCCGGCCTCCCGGTTTTAGAACTCGATGTAATTCACAATAGAAATCACCGGAGTACAGGTGACAGGTCAGGCTAATAACGGGAGGGTCGTGAATGATGTGCGAGAAATATCCATCCGAAAAGTTTACGACCTCGTCATAGGCATCGCAAATTCTCTGTTCGATCTTAGAGTTTTCGAATAACTCCCTCGACCAGGGATTATATCGGCGCAATTCCAAGACCACTGGATCGAGCTCAACTGTGATAACCAGGCTGGTAACCTTGGCCACTGCGATTGCTGTATATCCAAGTCCTGTTGCCGTGTCCAAGACGGTCCCAAACAATGGTTTAACAGCCTTTGTCCTGGTCAAATTGTCTTCGTATGGGTCAGTTTCTTGCAGGTCAACAGCGGCCGGGCTTGTAATGTCGATAAGAGGTACATGCTGGCGCAAGAAGACCTTGAAGATTAATGAGACCTTCGAGATCTAGACGGCATTTCAGGGTTCACCCACGATCGTTTCGTAGATCTTTTGTAACTCTTCGTCGGAGTAATAATGGATGATCACCCTACCCCTGCCAGAATGATGGCTTATATTAACCCTTGTCCCTAACGATCGCCGAAACTGCTCCTCAAGATCGGCCAGTTCGGGTGGTAATTCCTTGGTGGGTTTTGGTTTAGGCTTTTCTGCGGCCAGTCTTTTCTCGACCAACAACTCTGTCTGTCGCACACTGAGGTCGCGGGAAACGACGAGGTCTTTAACCTCGCTCTGCATTTCGGGTGTTGGAAGGGGCAACAAAGCCTCCGCATGTTCGACGCTTAACTGCCCGGTTGCCAGCGCGTGTCTGACGTCATCCGATAGATCCAGCGAATAGGCCAATACAATCGCTTCTACCTGGCGCACACTCAAGCCATTTTCGATGATATTTTCCAATACCGTTGTTTGAGCATGGTTAGAGGGCAAGGGCAGTAATGCTCGGGCATGCGCCCCGCTAATCTTCCCTCCGACGATGGCGGCCTGGACGTTCTCTGGCAAGTTGAGCAGCCGGACCATGTTTGCCACTGTCGGCCGGCTTTTACCCACTCTTTTGGCAACCTCTTCTTGGGTCAATCCAAACTCGCTAATGAGTTGTTGGTAAGCCAAAGCTTCTTCAAGAGCATTGAGATCATCCCGCTGGACGTTTTCTATTAGGGCTAATTCCAACATCGCTTGCGGGGATGCTTCTTTGACCACCACCGGCACTTCGTCAAATCCAGCCATCTCGGCCGCCCGCCAACGTCTTTCGCCGGCTATCAGGGTGTATTTACCCGTTGCAGTCTGGCGAACGATCAATGGTTGAATCAAACCGTGCTCCCGAATCGATTCAGCTAATTCAGATAATTTAACCGCGTCCAAAGCGCTGCGGGGCTGGTGAGGATTGGGGCTGATCGAATCTACCGACACAGTGAGAAGACCACTATCCGGTTCTTCGCCCTGATCTGTCGGCGGAATTAAGGATCCTAATCCCCGGCCAAGTCCACGTCGTTTTGTCATTATTCAAATTCCTCGAGATATGATTCTTCAATCTCGTTGCTTATAAGGATCAAGCCTGGTCACCATTGAAGAGCTCGGCCGAGAGCACTTTGTAAGCGATTGCCCCGGGAGATGAGGGAGCGTAAAGCAAAATCGGCTGGCCATAGCTCGGCGCTTCGCTGAGACGGATGTTGCGGGGAATGATGGTGCGAAACACCTGGCCTGGGAAGTGAGTGCGCACTTCTTCGACAACCTGCCGGCTTAGATTAGTCCGGCTATCGTACATAGTCATAACGATTCCCCGAATTTTGAGCTCTGGATTAAGATGCCGACGTACAAGCTGAACGGTTTCCAGCAACTGTGTTAAACCTTCGAGAGCCAAATACTCGCACTGCACCGGAATAATCACCCCATCGCGAGCAGCGGCAAGAGCATTGATGGTCAATAGACCAAGGCTTGGCGGGCAGTCGATCAGAATGTAATCGAATGTGTTTTCGATAGAAACAAGTGCCCGGCTGAGACGATGTTCACGGGCCATCATATTGACCAGTTCTACTTCGGCGCCAGCCAGAGAAGGGTTTGACGGAAACAACATCACATTCGTGTCACAATGTTTGATGGCCACTTCATCGCCATCTACCTCTTCTAAAAGCAAGTCGTACACAGAAGGGTTGATTTCGTATTTATTAAAGCCGAAATTTGATGTCGCATTTGCCTGGGGATCCAAGTCTACAACCAAAACCTGGCTGCCTTTCTGGGCCAAATAGGCGCCGACGTTTACAACGCTGGTCGTTTTTCCAACGCCACCTTTTTGCATGGCGACGGCATAGATCTTTGTCATGATTTCATATCGTATTGTCGAGCTGGCTAGAGAGGCAAAACGGCGACAGAATGGCCAGAAACTGTCTAATCCTCACTTTCTAGTAGGTCTACTATTGCCTCGAGTTTGGCTTCNNAACCCGTCATAAGCAACAGAGCAGGCAGCAAGACGATTGGCAAAAGCGGCCGCTTCCCATGGGTTCCCTTTTGTCTGGTATAATCGAACGAGAAAAGACGTTGCAAAAATATCCCCAGCCCCAGTCGGGTTTACCTCCTTCGTCGGAGGGGTTGGAACATGGCGACTTTCGTCGCGAAAAAACACGGTACAACCCCCAGACTGCTGGGTTAGGACAACGAGCGGGGAGAGTTGCCGAATTTGATCTAGCGTGCCTCTTCCCGGTATATCCTCCATGTTCAATATCACGGCCGCAGCGAAGGGTAACACCTCCGCCGATTCTGGCCAATCCCGAGTATAAACGCGTCCACTCCCATCCCACTGGCGATACCAACCCTGGGGTGTCAGACCAACCATACTATTACTAAAAAGCTTTACCATCGCTGGATCTATCTCATTGGTGATCGGTCCTAGATGTACGATTGCAGCCCGTTGCCAATGCTCCGGCATATCTTCCACATAGATAGTGTTGGCAACGCTATGGATCTTCTGTTGCCGGCCGTCATCCGTATAAATATTTTCGAACTGTGTGGGTTGTTTTGACGGGATATTGTGAACGATGATGCCCGGAAAAGTACCCTCTAGATCAAAGTCTGGCGTCGTGCTGGTTAACACGGCCGTTCGGCAACCCAAAGCTTGAGCAGCACGGGCTGAATAGACGGCTGTGCCTCCAGGCATAATACCTGAAGGAGTGATGTCGAGTGATATATGGCCGATGACTAGATAGTCGATTGGTCTATGATCGTCTATGAGCTTATTCACGAGCCTGATTCTACCTGATAGCCTCTGGAGGCGACAACCTCCTACCATATGGTATCATTGGCCAGTATGCAGTGGAACATGGTTTTATTTTGAGTGAAGAAAGCCATAACGCCTTGAGATGCAACGGTTCAAGCGCATGTCCTTTTGTGGTTTGGACTATAACATACTTGGATGGTTCTAAGGTAATTAGCAGGTGACAAAACATATTTCATTTTTCTTACTTATTCTGGGCTTTGCTTCTTTGGTCTCTTGTTTTCCAACAGCGGAAAATGAATTGCCACCCACAGCCACACATGCCCCTACACCTCTGCCTAAGCGAGGACCAGCCACTGTGGAGGTAGTTGAAATACACCAGATCGAAACCTTTCCTGTGATCGTAAATGTCATTACCCGGGGACACTTGCCGAATGAGTGCACAACTATCGACCAGATCAGCCAGGTCCGCACCGGGAGCAACTTCAAGATATCCATCGACAGCGTCTATTATGGAGGTGAACCCTGTTTACAGGAACCGATCCCATTCGAAGAAGAAATCGAGCTTGACGTGGTAAGTCTACCGGCCGGTATCTATGTCGTAGACGTGAATGGATTACAAGGCACCTTCAAGTTACAAGCTGATAATGTTCCCGACCAGGAAAATGGCGTGATCGGCGGGCAAGTATGGCATGACACATGTTCCATCGTCGAGGGGGAAACGGCACCCGAAGCTCCGGCCAGATGCGTGGTTGGTGCTGATGATTCCTATGTAGCCAATGGTTTGGTCGATCCCAATGAGATGGGCCTTGAGGGTATTTTATTAAAATTGGGCGAGGGTTCCTGCCCTGCGGCCGGCCTGGCAGCCACGATAACGGATAGTAACGGCGGTTATTTATTCAGTGGCCTCAAGGGTGGTGTATATTGTGTCTCCATTGATAGGATGGATCCACAAAATCAGGACGTTTTGGCAACGGGTCAGTGGACTTTCCCCCAGGCAGGGCAAGAGGCATCAATAACTATCTCTCTTTCCCCTGGTGAAAGCAACCTCGATCTTTATTTTGGCTGGTTTGACCAAACTTTCGAGCCATTTGAACCGCCGCCGGATGACTGTACGGATAAAGCTATATTCCGCGCTGACGTATCGATCCCAGACAATACAGTCGTGCAAGCTGGTGGAACTTTCACTAAGACCTGGAAGCTGCAAAATATCGGTTCTTGCACATGGGATACCGGCTATGGAGTTGAATTTTTTGATGGCGATCAATTAGGTGCACCAGAGACTATCCCCATGACGACAACTATCGCACCTGGTGAGGATGTGGATATAGCGATCCCTATGGTCGCTCCTGTTGAACCAGGCGAATATCGGGGAGAATGGAAGCTAAGGAACCCGGATGGCTTTTTATTCGGCATTGGCCCAGGGTCTAACCGGGCTTTCTGGGTACAAATCGTCGTGGAAGAAGGATAGTCAGGTGAAATTCACTTTCAAAGTAACTGTTAACGTTGGATAAAACTTCCTATTGCTAGGAAAGCCTAGCCGAGCTAAGATTACATAACTATGCGTTTGAAAGTGATTTGGCGCCGCCCGTTGTTAACCTTGACCCAGTTGATCGTGTTGTTGTTCGTGATCGCCGCCCTGATTGTCGTGCTGGACCTGAACCGCCGCGCGAAAGCAGGACGCTTGGTCGGCGCGGGCGAAGATGAGTTAAGGGCTGAATTGGCCGTAGAAACGACGCGGCAGGTTGAACTTCAGGCGACGCTAACGTACGTTCAAAGTGATGATTATGTGGCTGTGTATGCCCGGGAAGAAGGGGGCTTTTTGTTGCCCGGCGAAAAACGAATCGTTCCCCTACTCGTGGAAAAGGAGCCACTTCCAACGCCGGTTGCAGCACCCACGGCCGATCCCGCCCAAAATGTGCACCCCTGGCAAGCCTGGTGGCAATTATTAACCGATGCGCCACTGCCATCGCAATAGTCCACGACAGAGTGATCGTATTGCGATTTCATATCTAAGATACGGCCAGATGTGGGGGAGTTCCGGACACCAACCAACTGGCGCTTTATTGGCCAAGCCTCCAAAAAAGCTCTGAAATATAGCCGAAACTAGGACATAGGGCATGTTGTCATAGCTTTTTAGCTATGTTAACATGTGATAGTTGGTTTGAGCTTTACATATTGTTGTGTGCTACGTGCCAGAAGTCCTATTGTGTAACTTGACATAGGATGGTACAGTTAGCGAGAATTCACGCTTTTTTCACGCTTCTCGTGACCAGTGATAGAGGGAATAGATTATGAGTGGTCGCCGTCTCATTGCCATTCTTGTTGGGGTAGTCGGTTTAATAATCCTCGCTGTCGTCGTCGTCGTGGTGATCTTGCAGCCAGGCCAACAACCGGAAACAGTTTTCGTTCCGGCCGAACCGGCCGAGGTTGGGGGTACACCGGCGCCTGAGGTAGCCGTCACCCCTTCGCCAACAATTGATCCGAATGTACGTATGGTGGAAGTTGTCGTCTCGTTACAAACTGTTCCACGCGGCTGGCAGATGACCGAAGCCGAGTTAACCACCGACAACCGTCTGGCTAGCGAAGTAGGAACTGACGTCATTACCAGTATCGAGGACGCCATCGGCCTTTACGCCAGGAACGATATCTTCCAGGGTGAGACCCTGACGACGGAAAGTCTGGTTCGAGATCCGAGGTTTGTCGGGACGGAAAACTATGGTCCTTCATCCTTAATACCGGCTGGTTGGGTGGCTATGGCCGTTCCCATGGATCGCCTCAACAGTGTAGCCTATGGCTTCGCCCCGGGTGATTCTGTTGACATCATGCTGAGTTTTACCTTGAACCCTGTCGATCAAGATTTCCAGACCCTTCTGTTTAATAGCGCCACCTTTTACCTTCAGCAGGAAGGTGAGGAGGGCACAACCACATCTAACATCTTTGTGATCGATCCCTATGGCAGATTCGAGACCATCGCCACAGGTGATTTAGCCCATATTGGACCCTCTGAGGATCCGCAAAGACCAATCCCCGTGTCGATCATATTGCAAAATGCGAGAGTGATTGAAGTTGGAACTTATGAACCGTCGGTGCCGGCAATACCACCAACGCCAACGCCCGATCCCAATGAGCCTACACCGACACCTGGTGGTCCACCACCGACGCCAACTCCGCCACCGCCAGATGTCACCTTACTGGCCCTTCCGCCTCAACAGCAATTATTCTTGAAATATGCTCTTGAGACCAATGGTGACATTGATTTCGCCCTACGAAGTGTTGGGGATGGCCAACTTTATACTGTTCAGCAAGTGGACATCAATTATTTATTACAGCAATTTGGCATCAATGTCCCGCCGAATACGGTATTTTCAATAGGTGGTCTGTCAACCACGTCGGCCGAAGTTGAACAACAAGCAGAAGAAGCTCCCTAGGAGAGATTGTGAAGATCACTTTTCTTGGTTCTATTGAAAAAAAGGAAAGAACCAAGTTAAAAGCGTGATGTGAAGCCTATATAGAGAGGAACCGATTATGCGTCCAAGAACATTCATTCTTCTCATCTTGGTGCTTGTACTTGTTGCGGCTGCAGGTGTCTTATATTTCGTCTTTGGTCCTGGCAATGAGACACTACAGTCTTTCTTACCTGGGGTAATTTCGACTCAACCAGAAGAACAAGTGGACACACCAGTTGCTCAGGAGCCTGGACAGCCCGCCCCGACGGCTACGCCGGAATTGCAATATGTGCCGGTCGTAGTTGCCTTGGCTGATCTGCCAGTAGGCGAGCGGGTCCGTTCCGATCTCGTCGGGGTCGAAAATCGCCCAGAAACAAATGTTGCTGTTGTGGCAGGGGTGACTTTCTCTGATCCCGAGCAAGTTGTTGGGCAAATCGTCAAAACCCAGGTGACAGAGGGTCAAGAGATCCTCCGGCCGATGATTGCCCTTAACCCAAGCGATATCGCCTCGATGGGTTCGGATCTTAGTCTTTACGTGGATCAAGGTGAGGTGGCAGTAGCTTTTCCGGTGGATCGCTTTAGTGGTGCGGCATACGCCATGCGACCGGGGGATCTGGTTGACGCATTTATGACCCTTCAAATGGTTGACCTCGATCTCGAATTCCAAACCGAACTGCCGAATACGGTTCAGCGGGTGGACGACACCGCTTTGCAGAATGGCAGTGCCTTTCTATTCCCACCAACAAACGACGGGCGCCTGGAGTTAATACCCAATCTAAACTCGGTAGCCTTGATTGCTGCGGGTGAAGGAAAAAGCCCGATTCCGCGAAGGGTGACCCAACTGACCTTGCAACAGATGGAGGTCTTGTGGGTTGGCAGNNTAGCCCAGGATGCCCTGGCATTGAAGTGGGCTTTAGAAACAGGGATCAATGTTGATTTGGCTTTACGTGCCCAAGGGGATAACAGCGTATTCACGACGACCAGCGTTTCCCTACCCCAGATATTTGAACAAGGTTTTATGGTCGCGCCTGAGCCTAGTGAGGTTGGCTTGCAACCAAGAGTTGATGCAGTACCTACGCCCGGATTGCCGCCATCTCCTCCGTAGGCATCCGTTGCATTGAATCAATGAGCAGGATCAAGAACGGTCCCTACTCGCCAAGTAGGGACCGTTTTTTGTCGGAAGGCGACGACCGGATTCGAACCGGTGATGAGGGTTTTGCAGACCCTTGCCTTACCACTTGGCCACGTCGCCAAAGTCAAACC
>DOXE01000117.1 GCA_003519205.1 Chloroflexota bacterium | reverse complement strand
GGGCTGGTTAGCCCGGATTTCTATTAGTCGTTTTCTGGAATCCTTTTATGATTTACCCGACCACCCTTCGGCAAATTCGCTGTTGAGCCGGTTTCTGGCTTGGGGTGTACCAAACCGCTTAGTAGGATCTGTCAATCACCGGGGTTTCGCGGAGCAAAAGGAGGGTAATCCCCAATTACGTGTTGGCGGACCTGGGTATTTACTCGTTAGCCAGGGCACGGTGGCTATAACCGAAATAAACGGCCGTTTCATTCGAACGCTTGGCCCTGGCAGCCACATGCTTGATCGATTTGAGTATCCCGCGGCAGTGCTAGACGTGCGGCCGCAAGAACGTGAGGCTACAAATGTCAAGATGTTCACCAGCGATGGCATCGACTTGACGGCTGACGTAAGCGTGACATTTCAAGTTGGAAGAGGCGGACAAGAGCCAAGCAGGGAGCAAACGTTTCCATTCGATCCCGTTGCTGCTCGAAAGGCAGCCTATTCAACGATAAATTTAAATGATGAACAAGATTTATCTTGGGACACTATTACCCTATTCATCACGGCGGCTGAGCTCCGAAACTTGGTGGCTGAATCCCGGCTTGACGAACTGATCCATGCCTGGCCAAGTGGTATTCACCCCCATCCCAGATTAAAGCGAGCGATGGAACAAAGGGCGCGGTTGATTATGCGTAATGATGGCGTTGAAATTCGCAAGACACGCCTTGGCCGGTTTGATCTGCCTGAATTAGTTGTCCTGCAGAACATCAATTTTTGGCGCTCGCAATGGGAGAAACAGCAAAAATTACCCCAACTTGAAAACGAGACGACAACTTTGGAAGAGGTAGATCGGGACAATGTTTTGGCCACGGCTAACTTTGTCCAGGAATTAGTGGATCGACTATCACCAACCAGGTCTCCTTACGATCAATTGGAAACAAAATCATTTAGGGCTTTAGAAGCTGTTGAGGGAATGGAAACACATTTGCGGCAAGCCCAAGACAGTTCTCCACTTATTGAGCGACAATTAGCCGCGATTGGCAATCTTAAGCAACAACTACTCGATGAATAAGGCGTTAGGACCGTTATCAGATGAGTGAACATATTCTTGTTATTGGCGCCACACTGTTAGATACCAAAGGAAAACCTACTGCTGGGCTCGAACCAGGAACGTCTAACCCGGCCGAGATCCGCCATGTTCGCGGGGGTACAGCCCGGAACGTGGCAGAGAACCTCGGCCGGCTGGGAGCGGATGTTTTGCTCATTTCTGCCGTTGGCGACGATAACACAGGTAACCTGTTAATCACCCAAACGGCTGATGCAGGCGTCAACGTTGACTATGTGCTGCAGGTAGATGAATTCAACACCGGATCTTATATCGCTCTCTTAGATGAAGATGGCAAGATGTCAGTAGCTCTGGACGATGTGCGAGTGATGGAAGCCATCAATCCCGGCATCTTATATCGGAATCGACGGCTATTTCGCGATGCTTGCATGATTATGATTGACGGTAGTTTGACGCCGGCTACCATGGAAACGGCCGTCCGGCTTGCCCTACAATACGAGATTCCCATATGTGCGGATCCATCGTCCACCCGTCTGGCTCATAAGCTTCATCCACACTTGGCACATTTACATCTCGTCGTGCCAAATGAAATAGAAGCGGCCGTACTTTGTGGAGTTGATTATGCAGGTTATGATCCGGATGCCAGCCTCGAAGTAGCCTTGTTATTGACGAGGGCGGGGGTGCGGACCGCGACCATCACCTTATCTGACTTTGGGCTGGTATTCGCCACTTCGGATGAAACTGGTTATGTACCCCCGCGATATAGCCAGATCGCTGATATCACCGGCACCGGTGATGCCGTCAGTGCTGCCATCATGTTCGGTATGATTAATGACCTGCCGACCATCGAAGCGATTCGCCTTGGAGCCGCTGCCGCCAGTCTAACGCTTCAAACAAGCGATACTGTTGTGCCGGACCTTAGCCTGGACATGCTCTACGATCACCTGATCGTCTGAGATCTATCCCGGCTGAACCTCTCTCCTCCCGGGAAATGAATAACTTGCTTGGATTGATCATCGCCTTTGGCTATATTTTCGGCGTGATTGGGATTGCCGAAAGGTTGCGCCATTGGCGTGGATATGGCAGTGATTTCACCCGGAAATTCATTCATATCGGCGTCGGCATGTTAGCCTGGCTTGTCCCATTCTTATTCGATTCGCCATGGCCTTTCGTTTTTGCCTGTCTCGCTTTTGCCATTCTAAATCTCTTGGATTGGCGATATGGTTTCTTTTCGGCCATGGCCAGCAGCAATCGTTCGAACCTCGGCACCGTATATTTCCCATTGTCCGCAGCAGCTGTCGCGCTTATATTTTGGCAGCAGCCTCCTTTGATGGTGGCTGCGCTGATGCCTCTCACATGGGGAGATGGGTTGGCTTCTGTAATCGGCCGGCATTATGGTACCAACACTTACCTTGTTTTCGGCCACTCGCGAAGCTTGCAAGGTTCAGCCACTTTTTTTGTTATGGGTGGTTTGTTTACCTGGTTAGCACTCTGGATCATGGACGGCCCACCTGAAATAACCCCTATTGCCGCCATCGCACCAGCCTTGGCTGTTATCTTTGCCACAACAGTGGTCGAGGCTCTATCTCCGTGGGGTTTAGACAATCTAACCGTTACAGCAACAGCAACCTTAATATTGAGTCTGTGGCCATTCTAAATAATTGCCATTTTCCATCTTGACTTCCCAGAATCCGAGTACTATAGTACTGATTGCGGAGCCGTGTGGACTGTCTTGACGGATTGGGATGCGGAGGGAAAAATGGACTTGACGGTGCCGGTTAGCATTATAGCTATTCTGGTGGCGGTGGGGACCTTTTTGTTAGTTGTTCGCGAGCTTTTTCAATTCCTCTGGTTAGCAATGCCTTCCTGGCTTCGATTCGTATTGATGTGTGGCCTGGCTTTAGGCACTATTATTTTCCTATCAAATCGTTGATGGTTCGATATCGGCCGGATCTAGATAGTCGTTTTCAATCATCAACTATACCAAAGGCCCGAACAGGGAAAGTGCCCATAGCTTTTACCTTTACTGGGATCGCAAAAAAGCGAAAGCCTTCGTCTGGCAAACTATCCAGGTTTGTCAAATGCTCGGCAATGGGGATCTCTGCTCCAAGTAATATCGAGTGAACCGGCCGCCGGCCATCGTCTGTATCGTCAATATTGAGCGAATCGATGCCGACCAGAGTGGCACCCGCATTCCGAAGATAAACGGCCGCATCTTCTGTCAGATATGAATGCCCCTTGAAGTAATTGTCTGTCTTCCAATGCTTTGACCAGCCAGTATGTATTAGAATGGCCTTGCCAGAGATCGAAA
>DOXE01000256.1 GCA_003519205.1 Chloroflexota bacterium | reverse complement strand
CCGGCAAGCCCAGTTGCAGGACCTGGGCCGGCGGATCGTGGAGGAAAAGAGCCCCAACCGCAAGCAGATCATGGCCGCCATACAAGACGCGTTGCTGGCAGCCATCGATGACGAGTCGCCGGCCAAACAGGCGTTAATTGCCTGGCAGCAGGAGCAGTTGGCCCGCAACCGCCAGCGCTTTGGTTCCCANNACCATTATTGGCCAGGCTATCGGGGCGGCCATGCGCGGCTTGCGACCGCTGGCTGAGATCCAATACCTGGACTATCTGCTCTATTGCCTGCAGATCATGTCCGACGATGTGGCCTCACTTCACTACCGCACCCGAGGTGGGCAAAAGGCGCCTGTCATCGTGCGCACCCGGGGCCACCGGCAGGTGGGCATCTGGCATGCCGGTTCGCCCTTGGCCGGAATTATCAATCTCCTTCGGGGGATGCATATCCTGGTGCCGCGCAATATGGTGCAGGCGGCCGGTTTCTATAACACCTTGCTGCTCTCTGATGATCCGGCCCTGGTCATCGAAACCCTCAACGCCTACCGCCGCAAGGAAAGGCTGCCCGACAACCTGGCCGAGTTCACCGTGCCACTGGGGGTGCCCGAACTGTTGCGCCCAGGCGACGACATCACCCTGGTCACCTACGGGGCTTGCTGCCCCATCGCCCTGGAAGCGGCCGAGCGGTTGAGCCGGCTGGCCATTGAGCTAGAGGTGATCGACGTGCAGACGCTGCTGCCCTTTGATACCGGCGGCCAGATCCTCGAGTCGCTGAAAAAGACCGGCCGCATCATCTTCATGGACGAAGATGTGCCCGGTGGGGCCACGGCCTACATGATGCAGCAGGTCATTGAGGGACAGGGTGGCTACTACTGGCTAGATTCCGAGCCCTGTACGTTGACAGCCCAGGCCCACCGGCCGGCCTATGGCGTGGATGGTGATTATTTCTCCAAGCCCAACGTACAAGACGTTGTGGCCCTGGCCCACGAGCTAATGAACGAGGCCGACCCGACTCGCTATCCGCCTTTTTCATGATCGCTTTCACCGGAATATACACTTGACTTTCAAACTCACTATCGTATTCTACTTATTGTCTATCTATGCATTGAATTTTGAGCCTAATTTCTGACCTATGATTACACCACCAACATTCCAGGACGTCCTCAGAGCCAAGCGAATTATTAACAGACACTTGCAACCTACACCCCTTTATAATTACCCACCGCTTGACCGACTGCTTGGCACCCAGGTCTATGTTAAGCATGAGAATTATCAACCAATTGGTGCCTTTAAGGTGCGAGGGGGTATAAATCTGATATCGCAATTGACACCGGACGAAAAGGAACGTGGAGTGGTGACTGCTTCAACCGGCAACCATGGACAGTCTGTAGCCTATGCGGCCAAATTGTTTGGCGTGCGTGCGACCATCATCGTACCCGAGGGAGCGAACCCAGTTAAGGTGGAAGCAATGGAGAGTCAGGGGGCAGAAGTGTTGGTTCATGGCAACGATTTTGATGATGCAAAGGACTATTGCGAACGTTTAGCTCGAGAAAACGGCCGGCGCTACATTTCCTCCGGTGATGAGCCGTTGTTGATTGCTGGGGTTGGGACTCACACGCTGGAAATCTTGGAAACTCTTCCCGACGTGGACGTCATCATCGTTCCTGTTGGGGGTGGAAGTGGCGCGTCCGGCGCATGTCTTGTGGCCAAGGCTGTAAATCCAGCCATCGAGGTTATCGGTGTTCAATCTGATGCCGCTCCAGCAGCTTATCTGACTTGGAAAAACCGAACAGCCACCCAATCTTATATGCGCTCTGAGGCTGAGGGCTTGGCTACCCGGGCGCCCTTCATGCTCCCTCAAAGGATAATGTGGCAGTATTTAGATGACTTTATCCTTGTAAGCGATGAAGAACTCCGTCAGGCCGTGACCCTCTACTTGGAAAAAGCTAAAACACTGTCTGAGCTGGCCGGCGCCGCTTCACTCGCCGCCGCTCTCAAGCTTCAGGATCGGATTGTGGGGAAAAAAGTCGCTCTGATCCTCAGCGGTGGGAATATATCACCAGAGAAACTTCGCCGGTGTCTTTGACAACTCACCAGGACCAATATGAACGTGTTTGAGCTATCTGATTTACTATCTGAAAGCTAAAAGCGATAAGTCCGGAACAATCATTTATGTTCCTGTGCACTCACCTCACTATTTCCACAACATCGAAAAAGACAACAAGCATTATTGCTGTTAAGCAACAGTCTCCCCCACCGCTATAGCTAAGGCCTGCTCCATCGTCATGGCCCGCCCCTCAGCCCAGGCTTTGTTGAATTCAGTCTCGCCAAGTTGTTCCCTAACTGCGTTTTTGAATTGATCAACCTCAAGCTTATCCGCTGGTTGGACACTGGCTCCCATGGCTTCAATCTGTGTTTCAGAGGCTGCCAGCAAACACGCCGCCAGCTTAGGGTCTCCATGTGCTCCAATTGGCCCAGCGAGCTGCGCTAATGTTATGGCACACTGGTATTCCATCTGTAAGGCTCCTTCTAAAGCCAGCGCCTTTTTGCAGTAGTCAATTGCCTTGTCAAACTGTCCCAGATGATAGGCTATATAGGAAAGATTCCCTATGCTAATAGCTTCGCGTTGTCTATCGCCCATATTGATAGATAGATCCAGGCACTCCTCGTAGTGTTGGCCAGCACTTCGGTAGTCACCATCCAGGCGTGCAAGTTCGCCGAGCAAATTTAGCCCAAAAGATATACCCAACTTGTGATCCTGTTTCCGAAACAAACCTAAGCCTTCTTCAGTATAGGCCATTGCCTGCTTGATTTTGTCATAGGATCCCATCAGATGACTGCCTAAAATGAGCAGCGACCAGGCATAATATTCCTTATCATCGATAGAATGGGCCAGGGAAAGGGCCTGGCGAACAAGGTGTTCACCATCCGCATAATCTCCACGAGCAAATGCCAAGCGGCTGGAAGTGTTGAGCGTCTTGGCCCGAATGGCAGGAGAAAGTTTCCCTTCGCTATCCAAAGCAGTATCTAGCCATGTAACACTTTCGGATAAGAAACCATTCCAATACCAAAACTCGCGCAACGCTGCAACAAGACGAGCACCGAGCTCTACATCCCTGTCATCGAGTGCCCAGTTTAAAACAGTTCGGATATTGTCCAATTCATCCGACAGGCGCGCATACCAATATTCTTGCCTGATCCCGTGCAACTCAGCCTCGGCACGCTCGGCCAGNNCCCGCCCTGAAAGACGCTCAATCGGTCAAATAAGCGCTGCTCATCTGCATCAAGCAGGTCATAGCTCCAGTCGATGGCCGCTCGCAGCGTCTGGAGGCGCAGCGGTTGGTCACGCCCTCCACCGGTTAAGGTCATGAGACG
>DOXE01000121.1 GCA_003519205.1 Chloroflexota bacterium | reverse complement strand
GCTCATAGCCAGGACATCCCAAAAACGAAAGTAAAGATAGGCCACCAGTGCCCAACCGATGAATCTGGATATGTGATCCAGCAGCTCCTCGTTGATCCTGGCTCGGGGCGTGAATCGGGCGGCTACCTTCGAGGCAAGGACCGTCAGAGCCGGCCCGGCCACCATGGCCGAAACGATGAAGAGGACGGCTAAGCCAGGACGGTACCAGATCGGCCGGGCTTTGAGCACACCATAGGTCGCACCCAGAGAGGATTGGTGCAACATCGAGAGTCCCAGGCCAAGCACTGCCAGAATAGGAGCCAGGTAGTGAACTTTACTCATGTGTCCAGCCAGTCTAGGCCAACGGCGTTGCATGATGTCTGAATGGCCGAATATGGGTATCACCTCAAGTAGTAAAACCGTGAAGTATAGGCAAACACACATCGTCACTTCCCACAGGGGGGAATGGATGTTCCAGTAGGTGATGGCGTGCCAAAAGCGGTCGGGCCGGCCGATATCCATCAATAACATCAACATGGCGATGCTATAGCCAATGATGCCGACGAATACGGCCGTGCGGGCGACGGGTTGGAACTGTTTGAGACCTAACAAGTAGACTGCAGCCGACAGCAAAAAAGCGCCAGCGCTTAAGGCGATGGCCGATAGGTCGATGGTGATCCACAAACCCCAAGGAACTAGGTCCGATAAGTTCGTAACCACCAATCCCCGAGTAAATACCAGAAAGGCGCCAACCACGCCGGCGGCCATAAGTAACAACAAGACAGCTACCCAAGCCGGGAAGAACAAGTTCCGGTATCGGTTTCCTGACCAAATCATGAGGCCACCTCCTCTTCAGGTTTCTGTTCATTTTCTTCGTGCATGGGCAAGTAGTAGACTCGCGGTTCAGTTCCCAAGTTTTCTTTCAGACGGAAAGATCCGTGGTCGTCTAAGATTTTACTTACCGGTGACTCGGGATCGTTCATATCGCCGAAGAGGCGGGCTCCCATGGGACAGGCGACGACGCAGGCTGGCGTGGCTGCCTGGTCCACACCGGGAGTTAGCCCCATTTCCAATCCCCTATCGATCCGCTGGTAACAAAAGGAGCATTTTTCGACCACTCCACGGGGGCGACGAGGTACTTGTGGTTGGCCCCAGGTCGGTATGGCTGGATTTTCTCCGTCAAAAGTTTCCCAATTAAAGGAACGGGACCCATAAGGGCAGGCTACTTCACAATAACGGCAACCGATACAACGATCGTAATCCATCATCACGATGCCATCGGCTCGTTGATAGGTCGCCCCCACCGGGCAGATGTGGGTACAGGGGGCATCGCCACAGTGCATGCAAGGCACAGGTAGATAAGTCTGTTTTCCTCCCACGACACCCGTTTCCACCAATCGATTCCATTCGATATTAGGCGGAACATCATTCGATGCTTTGCAGGCCAGTGTACATTGACCACAGCCCACGCACTTCGACTGATCGATCACCATGGCCCAACTATGCGGGCTTTCCTCTTCTGATTCTGGGTTGGCAGCCGCTCGTTTTTTGACCGTGGCAGCCACTGTTGGCCCAGCGACAGCTACAGCGGCACCGGCCAATCCTAATTTCAAGAATTCGCGTCTTCCAAGTGATTTTTCTTCCATTTCGTTATCCTCAATCCTTGGACATGAAGCGACGGTGCCAACTCTCGGCAAATGGGGTAACGGCCATGCCAAAACCCATGCCCACAGCGGCGACTAACAGATAATTGAAAGGTTTCGCTGGCTGTGGCGCTGGCTCTCCAATGACCGGCGTGCTGTTCACGCTAATCGTTTCACATGCTTCTGTGTCCTCTGAGGCATAGGTGGACCACATCAATCCTGACATGGGATCTGTTTGCACATTAGAAGAAGGAAAGTGCATTTCCATGCCGTGGCATTGGGTGCAGGTGTCCAGATCGACTCCGAAGGTGTGCAGTCGTTGGCCGTGTCCTTCGCCAAGCGGCGAATTAGAAACGCGGAGATGGCAGTCGGTGCATTGCAGCCCTGCTTGGGCGTGACCGGTATCACCATAGAAGTGACCTTCTTCAGTATGGCAGGTCCCGCATAGGTCTTTCATATTCCCAACCTTCAGGCTGGTGGTATGAGGGTTATGGCAGCGCACACAAGTCAGTTCCCCTTCTCCATGAGCGCTGGTCTGCCATTCCGCGTGAGTATCGATATGGCAGGTACCACACAAACGTGAAGAAGGATCGGTAGGCATTGGCGTTTCAGGATGCGGCCCGGTTTGGCCCGAGTGACAGGTGGCGCAGGCGATCCCATCTCCCTCCCATGTGCCTGTCTCTGGATCATATTCAGTTGTGTGGCATCGCATGCACTCTGGGGGACTTCCTTGTTCCTGCCAGGCCTCTTGAAAGATCGGATCGGCTGCTGCTTGGCCATGGGCACTCTCTTGCCAATGGCCAACCACGCTTTCGTGGCATTCGTTGCAGTCAGTCCGTACTGGACCTTCTTGACGCGGTCCACCTGCCTCGCCAACGGCGACAGCCATAAGGCCTGCAACCAGAGCACAAACGAGGCCTACAGTGAATCTCATTAAAAGACGTCTCAGCATTGTTGGAGCCTCCTTGTCCATCCCTAACCCGACTAAAGCGGGAGCGATTCAACTAAATTAGAATGTTGCATCGAGGATGTGATTGTGGAAATCATTCATTTACGTCGAGTTCATTCTGTAGAAATCCACGGCTAACAGCTCTTTCCTGAGACAAGCTTTGCTAATAGTCTAACAACCAGCTTGCCGAAGGTAAATCAGGAGGTCGACCAATCTTTTATGTGGGTGATTTATCCCATGGAATCGTCTTTGAACAGCAAAAAAACGGCTTTCAGACCCGGCAATAATGGGTAATTTACCCCATCTGAGATGCCTACATATCCTAATAGACAGGGCCTGGCCGGTCATGATACAGTTTTGACAGATTAATTAGTGAAGAGTTCACCTGTAGATTTTCCAGACTTCCAGCCTTTTTCGAACTTTTCACCGATACGAGACGAGCGGTGATAAATAAGAGAAAAAGGAGGCAACAATGAGTTCAATCGAAGCTACTGCCATCATGGTCGCCCTGTTTGTATTGCGTCTAGGATTTCCCCTAGCCCTTACCCTACTATTTGGCCTAATGATGAATCGGCTGATGAACCGAGCTTATTTGGAATAAGGGATAACGCTCCACCGGGTTCCTTCCGCACCTACTACCCACATGGGATCCGGCACCATACGTTATCCTAAAGTAGAGCCGGTCGGATTAACTTTCGACCGGCTCTTCTTTATTATTGAAGAAATATCAAGATCATCGGTGAATACTCCACCGATTCATCGACATACCTCCTCGATAAGTTCCCCTAATAACCAATCATAAAAAAAGCTAATGACAAATGTCATAGGATATTCACGATAATCTTCCCTAATATGGATTCTAGCTTTCCAATATCATACCGTCGGAAGATTAGGCGAAGATCGCAGATACATGCTTGGCAGGCGTCCTTTTGAAAATTTATGACTAGGGACACGCCTTTGCTTTACCTTCTGCAAAGCATTCGGGCAAAGCGTAGGAGATGAATCGATGCTGGCTCAACGTTCTTGGAGATTGTTTTTATTATTTGTAACCGCGGCTCTTTTGGCTGGTTGCACAGCCTCCCAAGGACCAGAAGGACCGGTTGGTCCTGCGGGACCGGCCGGACCAACCGGACCTCAGGGACCGGCCGGCGATCCGGCTATGGCCAGCCAAACCTACATTGGCTCCGATCAATGCGGAAGCTGTCACGAAGCACTATATGAAACATTCCTCCACTCCGGCCACCCCCACGATCTGATATCTATTGAGAATGGACAGCCCCCAACATATCCCTACGACGACCTTACCGGCGGAGTTCAAGATCCTCCGGAAGGTTTGACTTGGAATGATATCAGTTATGTGATCGGGGGTTTTGGCTGGAAAGCGTTGTTTGTCGACCAGGATGGCTTTGTCATCACCGGCGAGGGAAATGAGGCAACTCAATACAATTTCGCCAACGAGGAATTAGACACAGATGCCGGATGGGTCCCTTACCACACCGGTGAAGAACTGCCCTTCGACTGCGGCCGGTGCCATACGACTGGCTATAATCCTGATGGTCACCAGGATGGGTTAGAAGGCATCATCGGCACATGGGCCTTTGCCGGCGTTCACTGCGAGGAATGTCACGGACCCGGCAGCCGGCACGCTGAAGACCCTTCCGGCGTCCAAATGATGGTGGATCGGGGTTCCCAACTATGCGGCCGGTGTCATNNGTGACCTGCCACGATCCTCATGCCAGCGCTGTATTTGATGAGCCCGATATAAATCCCGATCGGGGACAACGACAAGTTTGCGAATCATGTCACTGGCAACAGGAATTCCAGAACAATCAAAAACATTTGGGCGTCGATTGCACAAATTGCCATATGCCGCCGATGGGTAAATCGGCCGTGGCTGACCTGGATCTGTTCACCGGGGATATCAGCTCCCATCTCTATTCGATTAATCCCGATCCGGAAGCATCACAATTCAATGAAGATGGAACTTTTTCCGAGCCTTTCATAACCCTACAGTATGCTTGCATGCATTGCCACAATGGTGAGCGGGCGACTGTGAAAGATCTTGATACGCTGAGCGAAATGGCTTCGGGTTATCACACACGCCCCACACCCACGCCGGAACCAACACCCACAGCGGAAACGGTCTCAACACCCACACCCGAATCATCCTGACCAATCAAACACGTTTAAGGACCGCCTTATGAGAAAGATAG
>DOXE01000311.1 GCA_003519205.1 Chloroflexota bacterium | reverse complement strand
TGACCACGTACGGGAAAGATGAACGATTGTTTGAGACAAAGTATTATGACTCTTTTTACTACGTTCCCTCACCATATGTAGATGCGGTCAGACGCGCCGGCGGCCTGCCGATACTTTTGCCGGTTGGCGAGCCCGATTGGATGGATTGGTTGGCCATCGTCGATGGAATCGTGGTAATTGGTGGCGGCGATATCGATCCAGATAGATATGGTGGAGATACTAGCCATGATCGGTTGGCTGGCATAGATCAAGAAAGAGATGAATCCGAACTAAGTTTGCTTCGCGAGTTGGTGAAAGGAAACGAATATCCAACCCTCTGTATTTGTCGAGGGATGCAAGTCCTAAACGTCGCCCTGGGAGGCACATTACACGAACATATTCCGGATATCCATGAGGATAATATCCACCAGGCCGGTGACGGTGGCTGGACCATCCAAGGGGTGACAGTCGATCCTGACTCCTTCCTGGCCGAGGTGATGAAGCGCACAGATTTGACCACTTATTCCGGCCACCACCAGGCGATAAAAGAGCTTGCCCCGAGCACGAAAATCGTTGCCATTTCGCCAGACGATATCATCGAAGCAATCGAAGTCCCAGGCCATCCCTGGCTTGTGGCCGTTCAATGGCATCCAGAAATGTCGGCCGCTGAAGACCCTAGCCAGCAACGCATTTTTGACCAATTAGTCAAGACGGCGGCCGAATATCGAAAGCGGCGTTCCAATCCTACTAGGAAACAAACAGGTCACGGCCCCAGGTAATTTAAGACCTGATCGGCGATTTGCTGGCCGTTGTTGCCTACCACTATCTTCACAGCTGGCTCCGGTGTTGGTGGTTTGCCACCTAATTTAGCCATGATCAACTGGAGCGACCGGGCTCGCCTCGGATTAGCCATCTCCCCGACAGCCTCCTCCCATTCCAATCTTGTCCATCTGCTGCTATGGTATGTTGGTGTTAATAGGGCAACAAACATAGTGCTCTGCCTGACACCGTCCCTCAACGCACTAACAAGCACATCGTCATCTACAAGTTTGTATCCTTTGGCTACCCGCTGCGGCATTACCAGGTTGTCCAACCAACAATAGACCGAACCTTTATTAAGTTCTCGAACCATATCTTTGGCGACCTCGCCAGCTTCTGAGCGTCGATAACTTAAAAAGATTATCCGACCTTGGGCGACTCGATCGGCGAATTCTTGAATAATTGGCTCTGCCTCAGGTGCGATCTCCCTTATCGTTTGTAGATGGGATGGCAGACCTGCATAGAGCTCTCCACCACTTTCGATCAGTTTCTGGCAATGGTCACAAGTCTCGGGATCTAGCTTGCTTCTATCGCTGATAAAAGTCAAAGATGTCAATGCCTGGTAGGCATTGTTGAGTGAATAGTAACGGCTATTCTCACGATTAGCCAAGGCTACATATTGCCATTTTTCGCTTGCCTTTGGTATCTTAAAGATGGTTCGCTCATTAACCTGAGGGTCTTCCTGGTCCACAATTTTTGAGACGACCAGACGGGCGATCAAGGATGGCGGAAGCCGATAAGGTCCGAAACGGGGCGAACAAAAAACCCACAAGAAATCACCCGGCCGGGCCAAATTATATAGACGAATCTGATCGCTTCCATAAGCATATGGCGCATCTTCATTAATGTTCCGGCCGGGTTCGCGCTCCTTTTTCCATTCGATAAGTGTTTCCCAGGTTAGGTAGACTAGTAGGTTACGCTTTGCCATGGCTCCGTATCCTATGTCGAGGTTGAATTAAGTCGCCCCCGGTTCTCTTTACATTGAAGCCGCCTCGAATTCTTCCCGCACATTTGCTTTCAACAGATACCAAATGATAATCGCACCGATGATAGTGCCAATCGGGAAGAAAAGTAGCGAGATGATGGCCAGGCCAAAGGCCAACCATCGCGCCCAGCTTGCCATGCGCAGCAAACCCCATCCGGCCACTATCGCCAGAACAGCTAGAACAAGTGTCGTCAATAAGCCAAATGATAAACCTATTAACGGAAAGTATAGGCTCGAACCACTATTGGTCTGGATAATCGCTGCCATAGGAAATGCAACGATAGCACAGGCACCAATAAGGTCGAAGATTGCCACAAGGAAATAGTACACAGCAATGGCAGTGACACCATCAGGACGAGCAGGCTGCTTTGCGTCTACAGTCATATTATCCCTCCACCTTTATTAATTTATCTGACGCCATTTAACGGCGCACAAGCATATCCTCCAAGATTCATTGTATCATGAAAAAGATGGCCCAGTCTATGGTGGTTACACCTCAATCGATAAATAGCTCCAAATACTTTCTCGTGCCATTTTTGTGTTATGATTTAGACATATCTGATCGTGAAAGCGATGTTGGGCATTGGGTAGCTAGACAGACATAAGGAGTATGGAAAATGACTACACTTGAGCGGAGCATCGTGATAAAAGGGACGGCCGAAGAAATTGACGCTATTACATCGGACGGCGATCGCCTGCCGGAATGGTATGCCGGCATCACCAATGCTACTTCGGATGACGTATTCCCGGAGCCAGGCGGCAAAGTCGAGATGAAATACAAATCGGCCGGGATCACCTTTGACATGTCTCAGACGTCACTGGAAAATGAGCCTGCTAAGGGTGGCAAGTACAAGATGGAAGGCATGATAACTGGCGTATATGAGTCGATACTCGAGCCGGTAGATGAAGGCACCCGTTTTACGCTGAAGTTTGATTATGAAATGCCCGGCGGTGGTGTTGGCAAGCTGGTGGACAAACTCGTTGTCGAACGAATGAATGCCAAGAATCTAGAGGAGAGTTTGGAAAATTTAAAGACCTTAGTGGAAGGTAAATAGACGGCGTAAAGGTGTGACATTTGACACTTCAAAACGTTGCCTCGAATTGGTATCCTATTCTGTAGGTTATTAAAAGAGCAACGTGCCAAACGGAAAGGCTAATTGAAGGAGGAACTCGGATGAATATAGAGATAGTCTATGATAGCAGTACTGGCACCACCGCCAGGGCGGCCGAGGCAATGGGCAAAACAATGGAAGAACATGGTCACCAGTGTCGAGTCCAATATATAGGACAGGCCAACCCGGCCGAAGTGTCCGAAGCCGATCTCATCTGCGTCGGGACCTGGGTCAAGGGTCTATT
>DOXE01000392.1 GCA_003519205.1 Chloroflexota bacterium | reverse complement strand
TCAGATAAGGCTTAGGCGAAACCGGGAAAGTTCTTGAAATTGTATGAAGTGACCTGGCCCGGTTTCGCTCGAGCAAACTCCAATTGTGAGCGCTATATTTCATGCAAAAACTTTTTGGAGTTTGCCTAACATCAGGAGGGATGGTGCATGGTCGACCACTCGAATACGACCCTATATTGCCTGAATTGCGAAAGACCGGAATCGGCAATTCCTCTAGTAAATTTGCGATATTCAGGGACTCAGGCTTGGATTTGTTCCCAATGTCTCCCCATCTTGATTCACCATCCCCAGGAATTAGCCGGGAAGTTGAGCGGCGCGGAAAGCTTGACACCCTTCCAACATGACCATGATTAAATTCAAAGGATAAGAACTTGCGGACTAAGGCCCAACAAATGTTCAGGATATTGACTCCAGTCTTGCTTATAGCCTTGGCAGCTTTGGCCTGTACAATCTCTCCCGGGAGCGAACCCTCGCCAACCGCAATGGCCACTGCGCCACCAGATCAACTGGTTACCTATCCTCTCCCTATTTATTCAACGACGCTTAATCCAGGGGAAACCATACGCGGTACGCAAATGACATATGTCGGCCGCGAAGGTGAATTTTACAATGTCTCTATTGGGGGACTTCCTGCAGCTAAGAGGATCGGCGATTCTTTTACCTGGAAAGGTGTGATGGCTCCCGGCGTCGTCGGCGACTTCAATCTACGCATCTCGCCAACGTTGCTAAGCGACAATCTTTTAGCTGCCGGTTCGGCCGAGTTGTTCGTTCTCAATCCCATTCCAGTTGAGCTGGGCAATGATTACACCGTCCTTGATTCGCTATTGAACTATAGCAATCTCGCCGTGGACTATAAGGTACCCAGCGGCAGTCAAGTGCCCGGCACCACCCTTATTTACGAGGGTCTGGTCGAACAGGGAGCCAAATTAGGGGGTACAACTGGATTTCCGATTCGAGCGGTCGGTGATTCACTTATCTGGACTGGTCGCTTAAGAGGCAATGTTGTGATTCGGCATAGCCTGCGGGTCGCATCTGCAGATGAGAATAGTTTACACCTGGTTGGTACAGCAGAGTTATGGATTACACCATCGAGTTAAGTTAAGGTCGGCCGGCGTTTCAATATGACCCAGATTTCCGTCGCCACACTCAATTTACGAAATCGCCAAAATCGCTGGTTACAAAGACGAGAGTTGATCGTTTCTGAGTTGATCGATACCCGGCCAGACCTGGTTAGTCTTCAGGAGATTTACAGGCCTATAGGGCAGGCCAGATGGTTGCGAAACCAAATCAATAGCAGGATCAGTGGAAGCTCATCGCGCCCCTACCGATTAATACAAAAACGACGCCAACACCCGTTCCGGGGTTACTTTGAGGGAATTGGGATCCTATCTAAATTGCCGGTTCTATCCCATGACCACTTAAACCTGGGCTATGGAGGGCGGCCGGCGGTAAGAATAAACGTCGAGTTGATCACTCGCGAGACGCTTGATTTTGTCGCCGTTCACTTGCACCCCGTGGCTGAAGATCGGGAAGCGAGATTGGAACAGGTCATGCAGCTATGCGGCTGGTTGAATGCTGAGGATTCGGTTCCCTTACAAGTGATTGCTGGTGACTTTAACGAGATACCAACTGGACCGGCTATCGAATACATAAAACAGATGTACCTGTCCGCTTTTGTAGAAACCCAGGGATATGATCCGATCGCCACATTTCCTACGGCCTTGGTTTCGCCATCCGTAAACTGGAGTGGCTGCCTGGATTACATTTTTCTTTCGAAAAAAATAAACAAGGTGGTTGAAGCCCGTCTCATTTTCCGCAAGCCATCAGCCCATGACCCGACCCTATACCCCTCAGATCACGTCGGTTTATATTCAATTATTGACATTGAGCCCCCTAATTGGGAAGTAATTCGACCTGTTTCGGTTCAGGAAGGGCATTCTGATCAAATCGAGAAGGCATTTAAGGCAAATGATATTTCGAATGAGTAAAAAGGTATTTGGAATCAGGCTGTGTATAAAAAAGGGATGAACAGAGCTATAAATCGAATCATAACCCGTTTTTGCCTAGTTCGCCGTCGAGAATCATGCCAATTTGCGCATCATATTCTATAAGGTATTTGAGAGCATAGATGAAGCCGACGATTTCAATAGTTGTTCCCGTTTATAATGAAGAGGAAGTTCTGAGGGAACTTTATACCCGTATCCGCCAGGTGATGGATCCCCAAGACGAGCCTTGGGAGCTGGTACTTGTGAACGATGGCAGCATAGACTGTTCGGCCGAAGTTATGCGTGAACTTTATGATCAAGATCCCAGGGTGAAGGGTTTAAGTTTTTCGCGGAATTTTGGTTTTCAAGAGGCTGTAACGGCCGGATTATTCCATGCCCTCGGCGACGCCGTCGTTTTAACTGATGCCGATCTTCAAGATCCGCCGGAATTGATCCCCAAAATGATCGCCAAATGGCGAGAAGGGTATGACGTGGTTTACGGGGTGAGGACGGAACGCGAGGGCGAGACATGGTTTAAAAAGATCACCGCCAAAGTTTTTTACCGGGCGATCCACCGCATTACTAGCGTAAATATCCCCCTTGATACCGGTGATTTCCGGTTAATGGACCGGCGAGTGGTCAAGGCTATCCTCCGAATGCCGGAGCGCAATCGCTTCTTGAGGGGCATGGTGCCCTGGGTTGGATACAAACAAATAGGCATACCGTACGAGAGGCAGGCCAGGTTTGCAGGTGAGTCAAAGTTCAAGAGCATGCGCCAGATGCTACCTTTTGCCCTGGATGCGATCACAAGCTTCTCTTATTTCCCCTTACAAGTGTCGACCTATTTGGGATTTATATCGGCCGCCATAAGCTTGATAGCGATTTTGGTGGTTATATTGTTGCGGCTATTTGGCCAACGCCAAGAACTAACGGGCCAGGCTACAACCCTGGTAGCAGTTTTGTTTCTTGGTGGGGTTCAGCTCATATCATTGGGCATTATCGGCGAGTATCTGGGCCGGATCTATGACGAGGTAAAGGGCCGGCCGTTATATCTGGTGGATGAGAAGTGGGGTTTTGACGAAGACGAAGAATGAATAGTTTGTAGCGTAACCTGGTGGCCCCTTTACCCACTAAGCAGGAAGCGTCAAACAATCACCATTCACAATTATCATCCTCCGATTTCCGACATAACTCGATTAAGAGGAATAACATCCTCGGCCAAACCGTGACCCCAAGGTTTAAACCAGATTGCCTTGCGGATGATTGCGGTTAACTCCTCGTCGGTTGCTCCGGCCCGCATGGGATTGATCAGATTCACTTCCATTTCCCGCAACAGGCACATTCTAAGACGACCATCGGCCGTCAACCTGGCCCGCGAACAGGCTGCACAGAAAGGTTGGGTTACCGAACTGATGAAACCAATCGTACCGGCCGCTCCTGGCAAGTTGAATAGGCGTGCTTCCCCATCCAGCTGCCCACTATTTGCCGGTGTTAAAAAGCCAAGGGATTCTGAAATCGTGGCCATGAGTTCATCCTGGCTGACGACGCCTGCGCGCTGAAAATCGGCTACATCGCCAAAGGGCATCATTTCGATGAATCGCACTTGCCATGGATTATTCAATGTTAGCGCAGCCAGATCGACGACATCCTGAATGTCGTTGTAACCGCGAACGACGACGGCGTTAAGTTTGATCTCCAACCCGGCTTCTTTAGCCGCCTCAATGCCGGACCACACATCTTGCACCTTCCCCCAGCGGGTCACCGTCTTGAACCGGTTGGGATCTAGTGTATCGATGCTAATATTCACCCTTTGGAGCCCCGCTTCTGCCAATGGTCTGGCCAAACGATCGAGCATGAGGCCATTGGTCGTCATAGCGACCGTTTGAACCCCTGGCGTATTCGCGATACGCTTCACAATGTTTACGATATTGGCGCGAACAGTGGGCTCTCCACCTGTCAAGCGAAATTTGTGGAAACCAAGCCCGGCGAAAATATCCACCAGGCGAAATATCTCATCATCTTGTAGCAATTCTTCTCGAGGCTGGAATGTCATGTCCTCGGGCATGCAGTAAACACAGCGCAAATTACACTTGTCAGTTAAGGAAATGCGGAGGTAATTAATGTCGCGCCCAAATCGATCCAATGACATCGACTTTCATCCTGCTTGCCTAGAAGGTTTACCAATAAAGCTTTGCTACTTTTAATAGCATCCCTTACGTGGATTTACCCTATCATTATATGATAGTCGAGGGATTTTTATCAAGTTTTTCTTTTTAATATATAGAAATACTCACCAATTGGTGTGTTGTTAGATAATCAACGGTTTTCCGTATTCCACGATCGGACGGAGATAGTTATAATGTTGGACTTGGTGAGACACTTCTCAAGATAATTTAAAGCTCTTGCTGGATGACAGCAAATTGCTGCTTCATCCACCTAGAGCTTTTATTTGGGAAATGAACCATGGAACAAAAATCTTTAGCTTTGCGTTAAAACTCAATGAAGGAATTTCCATTGCCTAAGTCAAAACGAACGATCTTGCCTTTTTGGGTGAGTTTGATCCTGGCTATCACCTTTGTGGTAACTGGAGTCATCGTAACCTCATTCGCCTATCTATCTTTGAATGCATTTATAAACCGCCCTCTAAATCCCCTGGCTGAAGCGGCCGAGGCCGTGATCGAGCTGGAATTGACGCCAATGCCACAAGAGGGATTGGCTCCAGTGCCAACAGTCGGAGAAGGACAACCTACCCCGACTCTTATACCTACGACAGAACCATCAGAACCATCAGAACGGGTCAATGTCTTGTTAATGGGTATCGATCGGCGTCCAGGGGAGCCGTTCATATCTCGTACTGATACGATGATGCTCATGTCGATCGACCCTGTTAATGATACTGCATCGATGTTGTCCATTCCCAGGGACCTTTATGTCGTCGTTCCGGGCAGAGGTCGTGACCGGATTAATACTGCCTTCGTGTACGGTTCGGCCGGTAACAACCCTGCAGGGGGAGCTCAATTGGCGATGCAAGCGGTCGAGTATAATCTTGGGGTGCCCATCCACCATTACTTATTAGTTGATTTCAGTGCAGTTATTGGTGGGATTGATGCCATTGGCGGCATAGACCTTTATGTACCTTACAATATATACGATCCAACGTTTCCCGATATGAACTATGGTTTTGATCCATTATATATTGAGGCCGGCCAACAGCATCTAGACGGCACAACAGCTCTAAAATACGCGCGGACCCGGCATCAAGATAATGATTTCTATCGAGCTAGCCGGCAGCAACAGGTAGTACTGGCGGTGCGAGACAAAATCCTCGGCTTGGGCTTTGCCGAAATGATGCGCCAGGCACCAGGAATGTACCAGCAGTTGGACCAAGGCATCCGAACGGATCTTAGTTTGGATGAGATCGTTCGTTTGGCCACGGCCGCAGCCGGTATTCCCAGCGAAAATATTCGTAACGAGGTATTAGATCAAAATTACGTCAGTAACTACATCACCCCGACCGGAGCGAGTGTCCTTGTGCCTATTAACGAGACGATTTCACCACTCGTTCAAGAGATGTTTTACAGCCAGTGAACCGCCAGGAATTTAAGGAGCGAGTGGCGAGAGGAGCATTATTGCTAGATGGTGCGATGGGCACGCTCTTGCACAGTCGGGGTATTCCTATCGATCAATGTTTTGATGCCATCAATCGACTCGATCCGGCTATCGTGGCCGATATTCATCGTAGCTATATCGAAGCGGGGGCAGATATTATTGAAACCAATAGCTTTGGAGCCAACCGTTTCAAATTAGCCCAACATGGCCTAGAAGATGACGTCGTAGCCCTCAACCAGGCGGCCGTGTCCGTCGCCCGGCGGGTGATTGAAGGAAGCTTTAGACAAGTACTATTGGCCGGATCGGTTGGCCCTCTTGGCGTACGCCTAGCTCCTCTTGGCCGGGTGAAAACTGACGAGGCCCAGGCTGCGTTCGCCGAACAAATCGAGGCCCTTGTTGCGTTACCAACTGATTTACCTCAAAGTTCAGGAGTTGACCTCATCATCTTGGAAACCATGCCCGATTTAAATGAGCTGGAGGCTGCCGTCCAGGCGGCGAGGTCAATCGCACCAGACCATTCCATCGTGGGCATGATGACGTTTACCCGAGATGATCGCACGGTGCTAGGTGATACGCCGGCCAACGTCGCGGCAAGGATGGTCCAGATGGACCTGGATGCCATTGGTGTCAATTGCAGTAGCGGACCAGTACAAGTTTTAAGATTGATAGCCATCCTTCGCGAGGTTGCACCAGATATGCCTCTTGTGGCGGCACCCAATGCCGGCTGGCCGCAACAGTTGGAAGGTGGCCGCGTCCTCTATCCGGCCACGCCAAAATATTTTGCCGACTATGCTCGAGCATTTGTGGACTCTGGAGCAAGCGTCATCGGTGGTTGTTGTGGCACAACGGCCGATCATATTGCCGCGATGCGTAAAGCGCTTGATTCTCCGGCCGATGCGAATCACCCATTACCACATGTGTCAAGCACCAGACAGAACGATATTACAACCGGCGCAACTGGCCAACCTACCCGGTTGAAGCAAGCTCTCGTGGAGAATCGTTTTGTCGTGACCGTCGAGATGAGCCCGCCGCGTGGCATTGCCCCGCAACGGTTAGTGGCAGGAGCACGGATGCTGAAAGAGGCAGGCGCAAATTTCATAGACGTTGCCGACAGCCCACTGGCCAGGATGCGCATGAGTGCCTGGGCAGCGGCCCATCTGGTCCAAAGGGAAGTTGGACTGGAAGCGATTTTGCACTTTCCTACTCGTGGTCGGAATCTATTGCGGGTTCAGGGAGATTTATTAGCTGCCCATGCCTTAGGAATTCGGAATCTTTTCGTCGTCATGGGAGATCCCACGCAGATCGGTGATTTCCCCGAGGCGATGGATAATTATGATATCGTTCCCTCCGGTCTGATACAATTGATCAAGCAACGCCTGAATACGGGGGTGGACCAGGCCGGTCAAACCATTGACCAACCGACAAGTTTTACGGTCGGTTGTGCCGTCAATCTTGAACCACCAGATAGATCCCGAGAGCTAAGTTTATTACGAAAAAAGATTCGGAACGGGGCCGATTTTGCCCTTACTCAGCCTATCTTCAACCCATCTGTGGCCAAGGAGTTCATTGAGGCTTACGAAAAAAAGTATCACGAGCCCATAATTCCTATTGTGGCTGGAATTCAGCCACTATACAGTATCGGCAACGCGGAATTTCTCCACAATGAGGTGCCGGGCATCGACATCCCAGTCAGCCTAAGGCAGCGAATCCAACAGGCGCCTGATCAACAGCAAGAAGGTGTAGCAATCGCGCAGGAAATCCTCGAGGAGATACGCCCACTCGTTCGCGGCGTATATATGATTCCGGTATTTGGTCGATATGACCTTGTCGCTGATGTGTTAGATATGTTGGGCAAGGAGCATTAATGCTAAATGCCTTATTTGCCGTAATTGGCCTCTTAACTGGCGGTGTGATCAACGTTCTAGCCGATGACCTGCCGGCTCGTGTCCGGCCGCGAGTTCCCCATTGTCCTCGTTGCGATTATGTCTATGGGCCGGGCGGTTGGCTTGCCATTGGCCGGGCGATGCGAGGTGGTGCTTGCCCGCAATGTGATTTGCCAACCCGGCGCCGTGCTATTTCAGTCGAAATTGGCACGCTATTATTATTCGCAATCCTACCCTGGTTGATCACGCCAGCGGTGGACCTGGTCATTTACAGCTTTTACATTGCCGTATTGATCCTGGTGATCGTCATCGATCTTGAACATCGGCTGATATTACACGTCGTGACCTTTCCCACAACAGCCTTTGCCTTGATAGCCAGCTTTTTGTTGACGGATAATAACCTGCGATTAGCCTTAGCTGGCGCTGTGGCAGGATTCATCTTCTTCTACCTGGCCTATTTATTGGGACGGCGGTTATTTGGACCAGGGGCCCTTGGATTCGGCGATGTAACTCTCGCAACTATGATGGGCGCCATGCTTGGTTTTCAACGGATCTTTTTTGCCCTAGTCCTCGGTATTTTGCTGGCCGGGATTTTCGGCTTACTTGCCCTCGCTTCTCGCCGTGCTTCTCGCCGCACATACTTTCCATATGGACCATTCCTGGCCATCGGCGGCATCACCACGATCATCTGGGGAGACCAGATATATCATTGGGTAACGGGCACATAATAAACAAAACAGGACCAGCTTTATTTAAACAGGCTACTGGCCCTTATCACGGCAAAACTCCCCTTCCAGGCAGACCTCCAAATGATGGTCCTTTAACGCCAATTCCACAGTTTTTAAGTTCCCTCGGAGGCCAAGACGCTCCAGTTGTGATGGCAAGGTGGCTACGATGACGGCTGCTGGATCAGCCAGTTCCTTGAGGGCCAGATTCTTCACATTGATGGCCGCAAGAGCATCCTTAGCATTTATGTCGAAGCGTCGAGTGTGTTCAGCAATAATTAAGGAACCTCGTTTGACACGCAGATTTGGA
>DOXE01000314.1 GCA_003519205.1 Chloroflexota bacterium | reverse complement strand
AGCGAGCTGGCAAACAGCACCTACGTCCTGATACCGCAGCAAGATCATTGGACCTGGAGGAATGCGGAAAGCTGCGTGGGTCAGATCGCTACCGCCTACTTGCTCGATCCAGAGACAGAACTCGATCTGAGCTGCCTGGATGCACGCCAGCCGCAGTGGGTGCTGCCCGGAGACGACGGGTCGTAAACGGATCAAGAAGGGAAAGGCACTTAAGAAATAGTCAAGGAGCAAGCCCTGGAGAGACTAAATCAATTTCCTGGTTGGGATGATTCTTGGTGCGGCAATCGGCGCTGTTACCGCTTTGCTATTCGCGCCGCAAAGCGGGGCAGAACTGAGGGCCAATCTGCAGGAGTAGGCCATTGCTGAACGCCAGCGGCTACAGGCGCTTTTTGCGCAGCAGATGTCTGAAGCTTAGAAGCGATACCAGCGAAGAGGCCGCAGCGTAGCCGTCTTTACGGTCGACTAGCAGTCTCGACGGCCTGGGAAGCATTCGTAGGCTTGAACTAAAACCTTGATGTATGTGCGATGATCACCATCGACCATATAGACTCGCGATATAGGAGTGTAGAGATTTAATGACGACATTTGAAGTAACCAACCAAATTCAGGGTTTGACAACAGAAGAAATCGAAGAGCGGTTGAAGAAAGGCCAGAGCAACGAAGTTCAGTCTCAAACCAGCCGCGCGTACAGGCGGATCATCTTCGAGAATGTCTTTACTTTCATCAACATAGTCTTATTCATTTTGGGGATTGCGCTGGTATTGATCGGCCGGCCTTTCGATGCCTTGATCTCTGTGGGCGTGTTGATCTTCAACAGTCTGATTGGAGCGATCCAGGAAATCCGGGCCAAACAGACCCTTGAGAATATTCAACTGCTTTACCAACCCAAGGCAATCGTCGTTCGTGATGGCGAAGAAAAGGAAATCTCCCCGACCGAAATCGTCCTGGATGACATCTTGAAAGTAGGACCGGGCGACCAGGTCCTGGTTGATGGCCCAGTGGTTGGATCTGGCGTCATGAACGTAGATGAATCGCAGTTGACCGGCGAATCGGACCTGATCCGAAAAGAGGCGGGTGATCAACTCTACTCTGGGAGTTTCTGCGTCACTGGTAGCGGCTACTATCGGGCCGAGAAGGTTGGGGACGACAGTTTCGCCAACCAGCTGGCAGCCCAGGCGCGAGAGTCTCGACGGGTCTTGACGCCTTTGCAGAAACAAATCGATGTGGTCATTCGCGTGATCCTGCTTATTGTCATCTTCCTTGAGTTCTTGATTATCGCCAATGACGTGGTCAGAGCGGCTACCTTGCCCGAGGAAGTTGAACACGCCACCATCATCGCCAGTGTTGTGCCGACTACTCTGTTGCTAACTATCGCCATTGCCTATGGGGTAGGGGCTGTGCGCGTGGCTCGCTTTGGTGCCCTGGCACAGCAAGCCAACGCCATGGAGGCGATGAGCAACATCGATCTATTGTGCATGGACAAGACGGGCACGCTGACCACAAATCAGTTCAGGATTCATGCGCTTCACCCAATTGGCATCAAAGAGGAAGAGTTCAGTAGGATCCTGGGTGTTTTGGCCGCCAGTGAGCAGGTGCAAAACAAAACAACGAAAGCGTTGGCAGCCACCTATCCCTTTGAAGCCCGGCAGTTTGTTACCGAGGTGCCATTTTCATCGGCTCTCAAATGGAGCGCGGTCTCCTTCGACGACGCCGACTTTCACGGCATTTATGCCCTGGGCGCGGTCGAGATGCTGCGGCCCTATTTAGGCAACGCAGGTGATGAAGACTCGCCAACCTGGCAAGCGATTGAGGAGCAGGTAGATGAATGGTCAGGTCAGGGCTTGCGCGTGCTCATAGCGGCCCACCACCCTGATCCCCAACTGCTGGTTGACCAGGGCGATGACTCTCGCTTGCCTTATGACATGTTGCCACTGGGCCTGATAAGTCTTGAAGATGAGCTGCGTGAGGATGTTCAGGAGATATTGAGTACCTTCACCGAGAATGGCGTACAGCTAAAGGTCATCTCTGGCGATAGCCCTGAGACGGTTGCTGCCCTGGCCAAACAAGTCGGGTTTGACGAGGATATTAAGTTAGTGTCGGGTCTGGAGTTGGAGCAGATGGACGATGCCCAGTTGGCCGAAGCGGCCGAGAGTGGCACCATTTTCGGCCGGATCACACCGCAACAGAAGGAACGGCTGGTGGACGCTCTGCGGGACAAGGGACATTATGTAGCCATGATGGGCGATGGCGTCAACGATGTCCTCTCGCTGAAGAAGGCCAGCCTGGGAATTGCCATGCAAAGCGGGTCGCAAGCAACGCGAAGCGTGGCTGATATCGTCCTGATTCAGGATTCTTTCAGCTCCCTGGCCCCGGCCGTAGCCGAAGGACAGCGGATCGTGAACGGCATGCAAGATGTACTCCGTCTTTATCTATCGCGGATTTCAATCACGATAGTACTTATCCTGGCGGCGATGGTGATCGGTGTATTTCCTGTTTCACTTCGTCAACGGCCGCTGTTCACCACCTTTACCGTAGCCATTCCGGCTATCCTTCTGGCGCTGTGGGCCAGACCAGGCGCGCAGCCAAAGGGCAGCAGCCTGGGTAGAGAACTCCTTCACTTCATTGTCCCGCCAACGATTACTTCTGCTGCCATCGGGCTTGTCCTGTTCTACGGTCTTCTAGATCTGCGTTTTGACCAGGCCGGCATCACCGTAACAGGCGATATTCTGACTGCAGGGGCAGAGGTCATCCTCATGGCCCAGACCTCCCTGGTGACCTTTCTAACCATCACCGGCCTCTTGCTTATCATCTTCGCCGAGCCGCCCACTGAATGGTGGGTAGGCGCGGATGAATTTAGTGGTGATTGGCGGCCGACGATCTTGGCCGGTGTGATGTTCATCGTTTATCTGCTAGCCATAACCGTCCCAATTGTCCGTCCCTACTTCGAGGTTGTGTTGATACCATGGCAGGAATGGGTGTTGGTGATTGTTGCCAGCCTGATCTGGCTTTTCACAACCCGTTACATGTGGCGGAGACGCACGATTGAACGATTTCTCGGGATAGATGTTGGCGACTAGCTGGACGAGCAGCCAATTGAGGCAGCGAGCTCTCTTTCAAATGCCAGGTCCTGGTCTTTGTATTCATCTAATTGAAATGATATAGGGAAGATCAATATGGAAGAAGCTACCCTTGGCACTGGAAATGGAAAGGTCATCCAGGTCCGCGATTTGGTTAAGCAGTTTGGCTCGGTGACTGCCCTGGATCATATCAGCCTGGATATTCCTCAGGGTGCTATCTTTGGCTTCATTGGGCCCAGTGGTTGCGGCAAGACGACGCTGCTGCGNNTGATCCACGATCCGGAGCTGATCTTCTTGGATGAGCCGACGGCCGGGATCGATCCGGTTCTCCGGCGCAAGTTCTGGGATTACTTCCGCCGTTTACGGGATGAAGGCCACACCCTCTTTGTGACCACCCAATATGTAGGCGAGGCGGCTTATTGCGACTATGTCGGCGTCATGGCCCATGGCGCCTTGCTGATGGTGGAGACGCCCGAAGATCTGCGTTATAAGGCCATGGGAGGCGATATTGTCCAATTTCATGCATCCTCAGCCCTTAATTCCAAGATGATTACTGACCTGCGTAAATTGCCCTTTGTTTCTGGCGAACTGGCCTTTTTGGATAGCCAATCAGTGCAACTGATTGTCGAAGATGCCAGCACGGCCATCCCGCGGTTGCTTGATTGGGGCGAAGACGAAGGTATCGAAATAGAAGCGATTAATCAGCATGTCCCGCCATTCGACGATGTGTTCGTCAAAATCATGGAAGATGAGAAAGCTGGTCAGAAGAGAGTCGAAATTAGTGAATAACTTAAGTGAGTTCCTGATTAGGGTTTCAGCTTTTGCCCGTAAAGAAGTGGCCGGCATTATTCGCCAGCCACGCCTGGTGGCCATCTTGATCTTGGGCCCGTTTCTGATTTTATTGATCTTTGGCTTGGGGTATACCAATCAGGAGCGGACGCTGAATACCATCATTGTCATTCCAACGGGTAGCACAATCGAAGAGCGGATCACTGGATTTGCCGATCGGTTGCGGGGGGTTACCTTGTTCGATTTCGTCGCCACTGAGACGGAGGCAGATAAGCGTTTAGATGATCGCGAGGTGGACCTTGTCGTCGTAACGCCTGTCGATCCGCTAGGTGATATTCGAGCGGGCAGGCACGCGACTTTAGAGTTTCACCATCACGAGATCGATCCTTTAGAGCAACTCTACGTGAGCACCCTGGAGCGAGCCTATATCGAGGCTATCAATCGCGAGGTCTTGACCGTCGCGGCCGATCGGGGCAAGTCGCAGGCGGGCTCGATTAATGAAAAAGTTCAAGACGCTTTGACAGACGCCAAGGCACTGCAACTGGACCTGGAGCGGGGAAATGGCCCGGCCGCCTTGAGGGATTTGGAGGCTTTAGCCGAGGATATGCAGGTTCTAACCTTTGCCCTTAGCGATGGATTGGCCGCCTATGAAGGGGTGGAGAGCCTTGAAGATGAGACAAATCCGGATCAACCCCAAAGTATATTCGGCAATATTGCTGAAGTAGAAAGATTGATGGCCTCCCTGGCACTTCTTGATGAAACACAAGGGAGTTTTGCGGCTGAAGCGGAGCAAGCGGCCACTATTGTGGCGGAGCTAACGCTCATTGACCTGTTCTTAGAAGAGATTCAGAATTTGGATTCGCGTGTGGTGGCCCGTCCTTTTAAAGGGGTCGTCAGCAACCTGAGTGGGGTTGAATTAGGACCGATTGATTTTTATGTTCCAGGGGTCATTGCTCTCTTGCTCCAGCATATCTCCGTCTCTTTGGCTGCCCTGGCCATCGTCCGTGAAATGCGGGGTGGCTCGATTGAGCTCTTCCGAGCCGCGCCCATATCGTCATTTGAAACTTTGTTAGGCAAGAGCATCAGTTACCTGGTACTGACCGCAATTTTGGCCGCTATTCTGACAGCATTGGTGATTCTGGGCCTTACCGTTCCCATGCTGGGCAGTTGGACCGGATACGCCGTAGTTATTCTGGCCCTACTATTTACCTCGCTCAGCTTGGGCTTTGCTTTATCAGTTGTCTCCAGAACGGATACTCAAGCCGTTCAATATTCGATGATCGTGCTCTTGGCCAGCATTTTCTTCAGCGGCTTTTTTATTGCCCTCCACCGCCTGGCCGGATCAGTTCAACTGGTGTCATGGTTGCTACCGGCGACGTATGGCACGTTTTTGCTGCAAGATGTGATGCTGCGTGGTTTACCAGTTAATCCCTTGGTCCTGATCGGATTATTACTCTATGGTTTTATCTTATTCGCTTTTTCCTGGTGGCGTTTGCGGCACAAGATGGCCAGCGTTTAAAAATAGTCACCAGCATGATTAGCACAGCCGCTGGGACAATAATATCGAAGTTGGTTGAGTTTCCTAACTGCCCAAGTGACGAGATAGATGTTCATTGGCAATAAATTTATTAAAAAGAAGATCGAAATTAATTATGAGCAAAGATGGAATTCGCAGGGCAGCCATCGTATCAATGCCCAGAATAATGCAAGAGTCATTACGAGCAATGCTCGAAGCGATGCCCGGCGTGGAAGTGGTTGCCCTTGCTGGTGGATGTCTATCGGCGGTTAGGATGGTTCGGGAAAAACGAACTGATATTGTCGTCATCGACAGTAACCTTCCCGAGGATGAAGTGCTTGCTTTTCTAAAAGACGTAAAAGGCGTGCATCCCAAAATTCGACTTGTTGTCTTAACTCATACAACCCGACAACTGCGGCGCATCCTTGAAAACGGTGCGGATGCTGTCTTGTCTCGTTGGAGCCCGGCGGAAGAATTCACCAACACCATTCTTGGCAGCGTTTTACAGGGCCACCAATAACCAATTTATGGGAAAGGCACACAAGTTGGTGATCATTGGACTAATCGGCCATAATTAACCAGACAGCCCGGTACAAAATAACTTCTGCACAACTGGGCGACGAAGGAAGAAATGAGGAACTTCATCCAATCACTCATCCGTTTACTTATCATGACTGTCGTGGAGGGTTTATCGCTCCTGCTAATGGCCTGGATCATCCCCGGCATCACGATCATAACCGATGGCTCCAGCAGTGTATTAACTGAAGCCATCTCCATTGCCATTGTTCTGGCCATCCTGAATGGATTAATCAGGCCGATCCTGGTCTTGTTAACCCTGCCCATCAGTATCGTCACCCTGGGCTTATTTACCTTGGTCATCAACGCCCTGATGTTGCTCCTGGCCAGTGCCTTCCTGCCGTTTTTTCAGGTGGACAGTTTTTGGGCGGCTTTAGGTGGGGCTATCATCCTCTCGGCCGTAAACACCCTGGTTACCGGTTTGATATCGATTGACGACGACCATTCTTTCTACGATGGGGTAGTCCAATGGCTCAGCCGGCGTAAATTGGAAACCAAGGAGGCTGATCCAGGCCGGGGCATCATCATGCTGGAGATTGATGGTCTCAGCTACCAGCGGATGCAGCGGGCCTTAGACGAAGGGATCATGCCCACAGCGAAGCGGTTGGTGGAGACAAATAGCTATAACTTATCCCACACCGACTGTGGTTTGCCGTCACAGA
>DOXE01000269.1 GCA_003519205.1 Chloroflexota bacterium | reverse complement strand
TGAGCGGCGGCTTAAACCAGCCAGGTCCTGTGTTTCGTCGGAACCACTGATATTGCTGACCAGGATGACGATGCCGAAGGCAGCAATATTGGTAATGGCATAGTAGACAAGAAAGAACATCGTTGCCCCAGCACCATCGATGCTGTCTGGATTGAGGCCAAAGGTTGTCAGAGCGGTAACCAAACCCATCATCGCATAGCCAGCCTGGGCGATGCTAGAATAGGCCAGCAAACGTTTGATATTGCTCTGGCGGATGGCCAGTAAGTTTCCCAAGGTCATGGTCACGATACAGATGGCGACGAGCATGGCCCACCAGGCGTTAGACGAATCGGCCGGGCCAAAAACGCCAGCGGTAAAGACCCGCAAAAATACAGCGAAGCCGGCCGCCTTCGATGCCGTCGACACCAAGCCGGTGACGGGTGTAGGCGCGCCTTCGTAAACGTCAGGAGCCCAGAAATGGTAAGGTACGACTGAGACCTTAAAACCANNGCCGCTATTAGAACAGTTCCCCTCAAGGCCGGATTAGCCAGGGCCGACTGGGTTACTTCTTCGGCGATAACGTAAATATTTGTCTCTTGGGTTAAACCATAGAGGTAGCTCATACCAAAAAGCATGACGGCCGAGGCAAAGGCACCGTAGATAAAATACTTCATGCCAGCTTCGTCAGACCTGTATTCATCCTTTTTGAAGGCAGCTAATATGTACAAACAAATGCTGGCCGTCTCCAGGGCTACATAGAGCATGATCAAGTCGGCCGAGGCTGCCATCAGGCTGAAGCCAATGGTAGCCGTCAATAGGAGGGCATAGTATTCTCCGCGTTGAACCCCTTTAAAGTCGAGGGAAATCAAGGCCGTGATTAACAACGCGATTAGAAAAATGATGCGAAATACAAGGGTCACCAAATCCTGGCGGATCATGCCCCCCCAATAAGTTACAGGCACATCATTTGGCTGATCGAGAAATACCCAAATGCCAATGGTGAGTAAGAGAATAATCAAAGTACCCCAGGCTGTAGTTAAGCCTAATCCACGCTGGTTTCCTCGTTTGAAGACCTTGTCAAGAAATAGGATGGCGATGGCTAATATCAATAGGCTGAGTTCAGGCGCCAGAGCCAGGATGCTTTCAAGCGTAATCTGAGAGCTCACTTATGCACCTCCCAGCCAGTGAACTAGATTGGTTGCAGTAATATAGACAGTATCAAAAACGGTGGAAGACGCGGTTTGGATCTGTTGTGCTTCTTGGACTCGTTCCACGACGGGAGCCACACCCGAGCTAACGATGCCCGAGATGATCGATGGAAACAGGCCAATAGCTATCAAGATTACGACAAAAGTAACGAGAGCGACCTTGTCTATTCCGAGGAGTGGTCGCATATCATGCCATTTGTGTTCGTCGTACTCGCCGAAGAAAACGCGACCGATTGCCCTTAATATATATGCCGCGGTGATGATAATTCCGAGAATGGCTAATATGGCGATCCAATTATAATAATTTGCCGGGTTCAAAATGGCCTCTGAACCACTAAGGTCCATGGAAGTGCCGTTCCAAACCCCCATAAAGATGGGAAATTCGGCGATAAAACCGGACAATCCAGGCATACCCATTGAGACGAGACCACCCACGATGAAAGCCACCATCGCCCAAGGAAGCACTTTCATCATTCCGCCTAATTGCAGCATATCACGCGTGTGGGCTCGATCGTAAACCATGCCGACGACGGAAAAGAAGAGAGCGGTCATGATGCCATGGCTTACCATTTGAATGCCTGCTCCCATGAAGCCATTCAGGTTCATGGCGGCAAAACCCATGGTTACCAGGCCCATATGGCTAACACTTGAATATCCGATCAAGTATTTCATGTCCGTTTGGCGCATGGCAACCCATGAGCCGTAAAGGACGTTTACCAGGGTCAATAGAATGATTAAAGGCATCCAATAGACAGTGCCTTCGGGTAATATCTGGATACCAACGCGCATCGAGGCATAGGCGCCTAATTTCATCAATACCCCAGCGTGAATCATCGAAACGGCCGTTGGTGCTGCCACGTGACCATCAGGCGACCAATTATGAAGAGGCCAAATACCAGCTAAGACACCGAAACCCAGGAATAAGGGCAGGAACCATATACGCTGGATGTCGATTGGAAATTGAGCTTCCGCCCAAATCCTCAAGTCGAATGTAGGACTGGTCGCTGCGGAATATTCGGGCAACAAGAAATAAAGTACCAGGAAAGCAATGAAAGAAAAGAAGCTGCCGATCAACAGGTAAAGCGTCAATTTCATNNGGCAGCACAGCCAATTCATAGAAAAAGAAGAGCAAAAAGCCGTCAACGGCGACGAATACACCCTGAACTCCGGCGACAAGGAGTAAAAAGAAGGCAAAAAATTCACGTGGTCGATCCTCGATGCTCCAGGAAATCAATACCCCGCCAAGACCAACGACGGCTGTCAGTAAGACCAGAGTGGTGCTCAAGCCGTCGACTCCGACGATGTAATTCAAACCGATACTCGGAACCCAGGGAACTTCTTCCACGAACCGCAAGGTCTCGGC
>DOXE01000204.1 GCA_003519205.1 Chloroflexota bacterium | reverse complement strand
GGCTAGGTACATAAGCCACATTAGCCCGCCCAAAAAAAGGTAAAATGTGGTGCTCGCACATGCTAAAAAACTCGATATCCTTGACCACGACCATCTCATCATAGGACACGTCGAATAGCGCATCATTCACCATGGCGACAGGATCGATTCCGTAGCCGGCCAGTATCTCATCATACATGCGAGCCACACGCTCGGGGGTTCTTTGCAATCCATCGCGATCAGGATTCTCGCCCACATGGATTAAAATTTCGCGGACGGCAGCTTCGATAGCCAGTTTGTGTGCCAAATCCGTCTCTACCTCGATCATTTCCTTTCTATGCCCATCTTCCGTTATTTTCGCCACCTTAATCCTCTCCCTTCTCGTGACCAGTACACAGATTTCAGGTTAATTCAGGATGGCACTTGATTATGCATTAGCTCAATCTTTCGTGCATGTTCCATTATATCAAAAGCTCTGACGATAATTGAATAAACTACCGTCTACATTATTTGAAAATTTGGATGGAGAAGAGAAGTTGCCATTCTCCTGTAAAGAAAACCAAAACGCGCTATACTTACGGTATTTCCGGAATTTCCCAACAAATTCTTACTCAAATTGATCGCAGGCTTATACTGTTACCTATTGTATTTAGACACATATTTCACAAGCTGGAGGCGAATATGACCCAAGAAACCCTAACCGTGACCGATAATCGGACTGGACGCACCTACGAATTACCCATTACCGATGACACCATTCGGGCCATGGATCTACGGCAAATCAAGGTACATGAAGATGATTTTGGTATGATGAGCTATGATCCGGCTTTCAAGAATACGGCTTCCACTAGAAGTGCCATCACCTATATTGATGGTGAAAAAGGGATATTGCGTTATCGTGGTTATCCGATTCAGGATTTAGCCCAAAACTGCACCTTTCTCGAAGTTGCTTACCTCATTATAGATGGCGAATTGCCGACCCAGGCTCAGCTTGAAGAATACGAAGGCTACATTAAGCGACATATTCTCCTTCATGAAAACATAAAACAGCTATTGGATGGCTTTCGCTATAATGCCCATCCCATGGGCATGCTCATTAGCATGATCGCCGCATTATCAACTTTCTACCCTGAAGCGAGGTTAGTCGATGATTTCGAGTTACGCCAACTGCAGATGACCCGACTAGTCGCCAAGGTGCCGACCCTTGCCGCCTTCGCTTACCGTCACGTTAAGGGTTTTCCCTACGCTTATCCGGATCCGGATTTAAGTTATGCCGGCAATTTCCTCAATATGATGTTCCGGCGGGCTGAACCCAATTATGTTCCAAACCCTGTTCTTGAACGGGCTTTGGATGTCTTGTTTATTTTGCATGCCGATCACGAACAAAACTGTGGTACTAATGCCATGCGCGCCATTGGTAGTTCTCGCGTTGATCCTTACAGCGCCATGGCTGGGGCAGCCGCTGCCTTATACGGTCCTTTGCATGGCGGGGCTAACGAAGCAGTTCTACGCATGTTGGAGGAAATCGGGAGTATGGAGGAAGTTCCCAGCTATGTTGAACGAGTTAAAGCTGGCGAGTTTCGCCTAATGGGCTTCGGACACCGCGTCTACAAAAACTACGATCCGAGAGCGAAGATCATCAAACAGATCGCCGATGAAGTTTTTGAAGTGACTGGCCATAATCCGTTATTAGACATTGCCCTCGAATTGGAGCGGATCGCCCTTGAAGATGAATATTTCGTTAGCCGTAAGCTTTATCCGAACGTGGATTTCTATTCGGGCATCATTTATCAGGCCATGGGACTTCCAAAGACGATGTTCCCGGTTATGTTTGCTATCCCCCGAACGGTGGGCTGGTTGGCCCAATGGGCGGAGATGTTGACCGATAGTGAGCAAGCCATCGCCCGGCCGCGCCAGGTCTATACAGGTTATGGCGAACGGGATTACATTCCAATGGATCAGCGAGACTGACAAATCTGAAGCAGATTACCCTCGCCACTTAAACTATCGAGCACTTTTAAACCTTCAAACCGTCCAAGCCGCGGTGAGATTTAAAAAATGGCTATCAGCCATGGCATAGAGGACATGTTACTGTACTTAATGAAATATCAACTTTACCCAAGTAGATGGATATACTCCTGCATCTTTCGCTGAGAGATCTTGATATATTTATCTTTCAGAATCTCATTCATCTCCGCTTCTGAGAGACGATAGCTCAAAATCTCCAGGGCATCTTCCGGTGATTGTCCGTAAGCCAATTTCTTTTTGCCGTTTTTCAGGTCAAACAAGTACATATAATGTGGGTTGCTGAAGCTGCTCATGATTATGCCTTTGTTAGTGCGTCCATGTAGCTGGCTTCGGTTTCCACCGTCGAGGCGCTAATCCCCCGGTTGATCTCGTCGTCATACTTGCCGGCCAACAAGTCTCGATAAAATTGGTAGTCAATATCCTTGACCTTCTCGTCATCCGGAAATCGATGATAATTGTCCTTAGTCATCAGGCTTTTGCCCTCGGCAATGAGTTGGTTGCCAAGTGCTGAGCCAGGGTAGGGGGCATAGAAGGCGATGGATGGCATAACCCGGCGCATGCGTTTGAGCATGCGCATCGTCTTAAAGGCATCCTCATGGGTCTCGCCAGGTATACCGAGCATGATATTGGACCAAAAGACAGGTGCTTTCCGCCCCTCAGCTTCCATCTCATCGCCAATCCGATTGACTAAGTCAATGGCAAAGAAGTTGTCTTCTTCGGTACATTCTTTGTTAAGGATACGTAATACTCGGTCGCTACCGGACTCAAATCCGATCGAAATGGTGTCCCAGTTGGTCTCCCTGATCAATGCCTCAAAGAGATCTGGCCATTGGCGAACCGTGTCTGCCCGCCCGGCCGCCCAGTAAGGCCAGATCTTGTTGGCCTTCCTTGGGTATTTGTCGATCCACTCTTCCAACCAGCGAGGATTCTGGAAGAACATCGAATCGTGAATGACAACCGAGCCGATGGGTCCAAAGGTCTCGTCCAGGTAATTCAGCTCTTCGATTACCATATCGACCGGCCGGCGACCCATATTAGGGATATACGAATTTTCGTTGCAAAAAACGCACTGCCAGGGGCAAACCCGGCTGGTTAAGATTGTCGCCACTGGACTAGGCCCCCAACCACACTCTGGCTCCAGAGGCCAATTGAACGATCGCTTCAGATGTCGGCTGGCTGGTTGTGGCCATACGGTGCGATCGATCGATGGCCACTCAGCCATAGACTTGGCACCCATTCCGATAAAAACTCTTGGAAAGGAATCGGGATTGCTAACCAGGTCGACAATGACATTTTCGCCGGGTCCTTGGCAGATCCGGTCAAACTCAGGGATTGCCGTCATCTCATCCAGAGCCACTGTGGCGTGCATGCCGCCGGTCAATACCAATCCCTCTGGATTGACATCTTTAAATATCTGAGCTGAGCGGTAGGCAACCGGAAAAGTATAACTGCGCACATTCATGATGAGCATCCGGTAACCATCAAGTTGTTTGCGGAGTTGCTCCCAGGAAGTTACCGCTCTCGTAGAGAGTAGATCTGTAAGGATTCCGTTTTGGTGAAGGATCGTACGCAGCAAACCCAATCCGTGATCCTGCCATTGTTCATGCGGACCATTCGGGTTTACCAAGTCACCCAAATCGCCAAGATCAAGCCACACAATATCAGAAGAACGGACCTGTTTTTCTGAAAAGGGCCATAATTTTGTTAGCACGAGTTATATTATTACCCCTCTCCTGTGAATAGCGCGCTTTGTGGCTAGATTCCTACAAAACGGTCGAACGTTCTATATATGTTGCCGACCTTTGAATCCCATGTGTAGTTCGTGAAAAAACTCGACTCTTGGTTCACCGTAACGCCAACACAAGTAGATCTCTCGGCCGTCACGCTTTGACAAGAAGTCTACGAGGCCATTGTTGAGATCCTTGATGATGCAACCATGGGACCGGATTTTTCTTGCCAATCGTTCAATGACCATAAAATCCTGCGCTAATTCTGACGCAGCCGGTCCTCCGAAGTCACTGTTGCCCGCCGCCAACAGTTGATAGATCTGCTGGCGAGATTCGACAACCTTGGTTCGCCGTTCGAGCAATCGTTCCATCAACGGTTCGATATCTGCTAATAGTTCGTTGGCTTCTTCAACAGAAAAATAGCGAGTTTCCATGTTCAGGTTACATAGAAAACGGGACGTCTGCCAAAATGAAGACGCCCCGCTAATAGTCTAGGATTAAATGAGAATGATCAGCAGCCGCAGCCACCGCCACCGCTGTAACCAGACGATGTTCCAGCCGCGCTATTGGACGTCTTGAAAGAGTGACCACAACCACATGAAGAGACAGCGTTTGGATTATCGATGCGGAATCCGCCACCCATTAAGTTATCTTCGTAATCTACGACAGATCCCGAGAGATACATCATGCTGATCGGATCTACAAAAATCTGAACACCGTCATTGTTGAACACATGGTCATTCTCGCCAGGTTCAGCATCCAGAGCCATGCCATATTGCATGCCCGAGCAACCTCCCCCAGATACAAAAATCCGTAACCCGTAATCGGGCACGTTTTTTTGGACTAACAGGTCTCGAACCGTGTTGGCGGCATTTTCGGTCAACTGGATTTCGTCGGTCTGTTCCAATTCGTATTGTTCCAATGTTGTCATTTGTATTCGACCCTCTTATTTCTGAAGCTACTAAGAATGACAATTCAACAAGATTTCAATGATACTGCGATTTTAGCAGCTAAGCTTTCCTATGTCAATTTTTATCAACTTTTTCTTATTTAATCGTTTGTTTGTCACTCCTACCCCGGCACGATACAATTCTGGCTTGTTTACGAATCGGGAGAGGTGCCTGGCCGGTTGACCTCATTTGATTTGTGT
>DOXE01000240.1 GCA_003519205.1 Chloroflexota bacterium | reverse complement strand
CAAGCCCTGGTGGTCATCGACCATGGCGATGGTTGGCGCACCTATTATTCCCATGTAAGTTCGGCCGACCGGCGGGGAACAGGCGGCATTAATCAAGGAGATCGACTCGGGCACCCTTCATGTGAGATTGAACCAGGTGGCTATACGACCGGGGTACATGTTCATTTCGCCATTTACCAGGTGGGGGTTGGCTTCGTCAATATCCTGGGCAGCACCCTGTCCGGTTGGACGGTGGGCGAAACGAGCCATTACAATGGCACCATGACCCTCGGCGACCTCTATCGCACGGCGACCGTCGGCCGATTTTATGGAACCAATGACATAGTGGACATTGGCGTACCAGGCGCCTGCCCCCAGGCTGGTGGCGTCATCCTTTATAAACACGCCAATTATAGCTGTGGCGGGGAGGGAGAAGGCAGTGGATATGTCATGCGCGGCCATGCTGGCTCTCAGGATGTTCCAGGTGCTTTTGATAACCAGGCTTCGGCTTTGAGGGTGCCACCAGGTTGGTCGGTCAGGCTATATGAAAATACTGACCGGCTCGGTGCTTCTGTTTGCAGGAGCGGAGATGACGCGAACTTTACCGGTGACACCTTTGATGGAACTGGTATTTCGCTTAATGACCAGATTTCTTCCTTTGAAGTGTACGATAACGCCAACTGTTATCTCCCCCCATCACACGATAAGTGGAATGTAACGCATTACAATGACAAGGAATTGAACGCCCCGTGTGGCTCTCCTAAAACGCTTGACGACCTGTACGTTTTTAAAGATTGGGGAACCGAGGCACCCGCCGCAGGATGTAACGCCGACAACTGGAGCGCTCGATATGTGCGTCTGTTTGATTTTGCGGCCGGCACTTACGACTTTAGCCTCGGTACTGACGATTGGGGCAGGATAAAGATCGACGGCGATACGGTGGTCGATAACTGGCAAGGGGCCGGTCAGCATTATGCCTCTCGAGCGTTATCGGCCGGAACNNCCGGTTGTTTTGGTGAACGAAGGTCCAGGTCCGTTGAACCACCTCTGGGGTACTGGTGGGCCAGGATTTGGCCTGCCCGAAAACCGCTTTAGCGGCCGTTTTGAACGAGAAGTAAGCTTTGAGTGTGGATTTTATAAATTCCACATTGCTACAAACGACGGCGTGAGATTTTCTGTTGACGGGAATCTGATCTTGGACAAATGGTTTGATCACGCTGGCAGTTATGATGTTATTGTCGATCTAGCTGATGGAAAACACGAGTTAAAGATTGAGTATTATGAGAATAGCGGCGATGCATCAATAAGCCTCAACTGGACTCCAGTTTTATCTTGTCCCTACCCAGATCCGTCCCTCTATTTTCCTGTCTTTGCCTATAATCCATAAACAGGTAATAGGGTGGCAGTCACTTCTGTGAAAAAGTGACTGTCCCCTTTAGTTTGTTGAACTTTGGCCCCCAATCAGATAAAGTCAATTGATATGGCTCAGAAGATATTAGTCGTCGAAGATGAACCGGCGCTNNTTTTAGCATGCGGGAGCTCCTGGCCCGGGTGAAAGCTCTGTTACGCCGCGAGCGCTTGATTAGGGAAACCGTAACCGCTGAGGTCGGCCAGCAGTCGGAGGTGGTGGATCAGGAACAACCACTGGTTTTTGACGGATTAGTCATCGATCTAGCCCGGCGAGAAGTTCGATTGAAGGACGAGGTCCTGTATCTTAAGCCCAAGGAATACGAGTTACTCGTATTTCTGGCTCGTAACCGTGGTATTGCCTTATCCCGCGATGTGATTCTGGAGCGTGTTTGGGGTTGGGAACATGATGCCGGTAGCCGGACCGTAGACGTCCACATACGCTGGCTTCGGGAAAAGATCGAGTCGAATCCATCCAAAGCCAAACGGATCGTAACAGTTCGCGGCATCGGCTATAGATTCGAGGGTTAATCGTTATTGGAATTTATTGATCATGGACCAGCTTTGGTCACTGATCGCCGGACACCAACCACCGTCCGCTAACCATTGATCATGTTTCAAGATATCCGCTGGCGAATCGCCATACCATATGTCATCCTCATCCTGGTGGTCATGGGGGGATTAACCATTTACCTGTCTCGGACTACCCGAGACGCCCAACTAGAAGCCTTGAGAAACAGCCTTTTGGTTCAGGCGCGAACGCTATCTGCCAGCCTTCAACCATCGTTCGATAATGTTGGTGCAGAGGGCCTGGATCAACAAGCCAACCTATGGTCAGAACTGCTACGAGCACGAGTGACGATCATCGGTACTGACGGGACGGTCCTAGGGGAGTCTGACGAGGACCGGGAGCTAATGAATAACCACCTGAACCGGCCGGAAGTACAGCAAGCGCTGGTGCGTGGCGAAGGCAGCAGCATTCGCTTCAGTCAGACCTTGGACACTGATATGATGTATGCGGCCGTACCACTCGAAAAAGCAGGGGAGATAATAGCCATCGTCCGCATTGCTTTGCCGCTGGAACAGATAGAAAAGAACATTGGCCAGTTGCAAAGGGCGATCCTGACGGCGGCCTTGATTGCCTCGGCGGCGGCAGTGGTGGTGGCCGTAGTAATTGCCGGGCGTACGTCTCGATCGGTTCACCGTTTGACCCAGGTGGCTAATCGCATGGCGGCTGGCGACCTGGATGCCCGCCTGCGCCTGGCGCCACGAGACGATTTGGGTGATTTGACCCGAGCCTTCAACTACATGGGCGACCAACTCAGGGATCGGGTCCATGACCTGGCTGACGAGCGGGGCCGGTTGGCAGCCGTGCTCGATAACATGGCCGATGGTGTGCTCATCACCGATGGCATGGGACGCGTGGGTATGATTAACCCCGCCGCCGCCCGACTTTTAAGGGTAGATAGTGAAGAGGCTATCGGCCGGTCCTTTGCCGAAGTGACCCGGCACCACGGTTTGATCGAGTCTTGGCAGCAAGGATTTGATCAACGACAAGAGCAAATGACAGCTGTGGAAATCGACCGGAAAGGAACCTTCGTGCAGATGATCGTATCGCCACTGGACATGGCTGATGGTCAAGGTTGCCTGGTCATCTTGCAAGACCTGACCCGCATTCGGCGCCTTGAGACAGTTCGCCGCGATTTCATCAGCAATATTTCTCATGAGCTGCGCACCCCCCTGGCTTCTTTGAAAGCCTTAGTAGAGACCTTGCGTGACGGTGCAATGGACGACCCACCGGCTGCCAAGCGGTTCCTCGACCATGCCGAATATGAAGTTGATGCCCTGACCCAGATGGTGGAGGAGCTGCTAGAACTTACCCGAATTGAGTCTGGTATGGTCCCATTACGCCTGTCTCCGACACCGGTGAGTGATGTGGTGTTGCCGCCGGTGGATCGCTTTCGGCGCCAGGCTGAACGCCATGATCTTTCCCTCATCGTCGACTTGCCCGACGATTTGCCGCCGGTGATGAGTGACGCCAGCCGCGCACAGCAAGTGGTGGGAAACCTAGTACATAATTCCATCAAGTTCACTCCGGAAGGTGGTATGGTTACTATTCGAGCAAAACTCGGTGGAGACGAGCCGGTGGTTGTAATTTCGGTTCAGGATACAGGTACGGGAATCCCGGCCAGTGAGCTACCCCGTATCTTTGAGCGTTTTTACAAGGCTGACCAGTCTCGTAGCAGTGGTGGTATAGGATTGGGCTTGGCCATTGCCAAGCACCTGACCCAAGCACATGGAGGCCGGATCTGGGCCAAGAGCAAGGGGGGCAAGGGCAGTACCTTCTACTTCACGCTGCCAATTGCCGGTGAGAGCTCAGAAGAGGAAGGGGCAAAAACTACTGGTACCAGGACAGAAGATGTTGCCCTAGCCGAAAATGAATCGACAAATAGCTCTTAATCGGCCGTCGAGGGGGTGACGTCGGCTGAAGGTTGTTTCTGGCCAAATTGAGCCAGGAGTAAGAAGGCTGGAATGAGGGCTAAGGCTGCCGTTAGACCGCCTATCCAGTAAGGCAAGGTGGCGCTCATGGCGAAGAGAACGCCAGCGACGGCCGAACTAATGATGATGGACAGGCTTAGTGTCGACTGGTAGAGACCGAGAACGCCACCCCTATATTCGTCGCCGACAGTGCCGGTAGCTAATGATTGAAGTGAGGGCATCATGATGCTGATACCGACGGCGAAAATAACCGAACCAGCGGCCCCAAAAACAGGTGTGGTCACCAAAGCAAAGATAAACGAACCAATCATTCGGCCGATATTGCCAAGGATGACCAGCCGATATTCGCCAAATCGAGCCAATAGTGGCCTGAGAAAAAATGCTTGCGTGATGAATTGGCTCAAGCCCACCGTTGCCAGGAGGAGGCCTATGCCCAAGGTAGTCGCTTGCAGACTATAGCCAGCAAACAGAACCGCTTCGCCGTAAAGGGCAAAGGTGGATTGCAAGAGCCCTAGCCCGGATTGACCGAGAAAGGCGACGATTAAAATAAGCACCAGGGGCTTGTTCCGGATGACTTCGCCTGGGCTCATGCTGTTGCCGCTGGCCTGGCGATTGGCTTCTCGTTGTTCCGGGGTCAAGGTCTCTTCTAGCGTAAACCAGGTTAACAAGACCACGGCGAAGGCTGCCCCAGCCGCGATAAGATAGGGAACGCGAGGGCCAAGGGCGGCCGCCAATACGCCCCCTAAGGCCGGGCCGAGAACGAAACCGAGACCGAAAACGGCGAAGATATAACCTAGCGATTCAGTCCGTTTTTCGCGGGGGGTGATGTCGGTGATGTAAGCCTGAGCGACGATGATATTGCCACCCGTGATGCCATCTACGATCCGGGCTAGAAAGAGAAAGGCAGCGCTTGGGGCCAGGGCCAACATCACAAAGCTAAGAGCCGTACCAATCTGGCTGATGATGAGGACCGGGATGCGGCCGTACTTATCGGATAGGCGCCCTAAATAGGGGCCGGCCAAAAACTGAGCAGCAAAGAATGAGGTACCCAACAGGGTGATGACCTGGGGTGTCAGGCCGAACTCTCGCTGCGCGTACAATGGCAAAATAGGCAAGATCATCGCCGCGCCCAGCATCTGCACCAGGACGATCAGCAAGATCGTGACCAGGCGCTTGTCCATATTCTTAGGATTCAAACTTTTTCTCCAACTGGATTTTTTCCTTGCCTTTTTTTGCCTTTGTTACGGGATAGCCAAGAGTGGCAATTGTATAGCGGTTACTTCGAAAACCAAGCTCGTCACGCAGTAAGGTCGTCGAGCAAGCTGTAGGGCAGTTTATTCGGATACAAGTCTTTCGTGCACCCCACGCGGTTAACTTAATGGATTATGAGCCAGCGATCAGCGTGCATACACTGTCCAGGGTAAATTTTTTCTGGCAGCCAACCTGCCGAGGTCAGACCGGTAGCTTCATAAAAATCCAGTTGGCAATGTGATCCGTACATTTCCTTGGCTGAGGTTATTTTGTCCGCAGTCAATAGAAAGATTAAAATCTAGCTCGAGGCTGCATCGAGCACAATTGAAAGGAAATCTGTGGATACCATAGGCACAGACAGCCAAAAAACTGCCCGGCGACAACCTAAATTCGTCTTGATCTTCACCTTCCTGGGTCTGTTGGCTTTGACAATAGCCTTGGCCAGTTGCCAGGGGGATTCTCAAGGTGAGCCAAGCCCAAGCCCGGTTGCAGGACTAAAAGAGCAACCAACGGCAACACAGGGAGTGGAACAGCCAATCGAGGAAAATGACCTATCAATAACCGAAACGCCAAATGGCGATAAACCTGCTTCTACTGCCGTGGCAACTAAACAAGCAACACCTGTTCCAGAGATAGGAGAGCCCGTCTCAGCCAGCACGGCGACCCCGCCCGAGATGAGCGTCGATGCTCCGGAAGGCGCCCTTCTCTCAGTC
>DOXE01000261.1 GCA_003519205.1 Chloroflexota bacterium | reverse complement strand
CGGGATTCAGTCTGAACCAGGACCTCATCCGACGTTAACTCTATCTTTTGTCCGTCCACTTCAACTGTTAAGGTTTCACCTCGTTGCAATGAAACCGCAGCCTCAGCCTGGTCCAGCTCAGACAAGGCTGCTCGAACTTTCGGGAAAAGGGGGCCAAGTTTAGGACCCAGTATCCGGTTGTTGGGCATCAACTTGTATTTTACAAGCTCGCCAACTTTCGACACCACCTCGATTTCTTTCACGTTGATCTCTTCAGTCAAGATATCGGCCAACTCCAAAATATCCTTTTGCTCTTCCTTTGAGCCCACATTAACTCGAGCCTTGGCTAGCGGTTGTCGAAGCTTGAAATTAGCTGCGCTTCTGGCTGACCGGCCAAGTCCGGCAACGATGATAGCCAGCCGCATCTTGTCCAGTAACGTTTGATCTAAAGTTTTGGGATCGGCCGTTGGCCAATCATTGTGATGGACGCTCAAGTACGCTTTATCGTCGACGCTACGGACCAGGTTTTGGTATATGGCTTCGGTGGTAAAGGGTATGAATGGGGCTAATAGTTTGGCCATCTGCACCACCAACGTGTACAACGTGGCATAGGCGGCCATTTTATCATCGTCGGCCTCACTCTTCCAAAATCGCCGCCGAGAACGTCGAACGTACCAATTGGAGAGATCGTCAAGCAAAATTTCCAGGCTGTCGGCCGCGCGCTCTGCACGATAGGCTTCCAATTGTTTCGTTACCTCCAAGGTGGTTTCGTCAAGCCGGGCTAATATCCAGCGATCCATTTGGGCATTGGCCGAGATAGGCGAATCAATATTGGGTTTCATTCTCCCATTTTGGGCCATTATGTCATTGCCAGGAACCCAGCCGTCCAGGTTGGCGTAGGTTACCAGGAACGAGTAAACATTCCATAGTGGGATTATGAACCGGCGCCGGGTTTCATTTCCTAGAGTATAGCCGAACAGTAGATTTTGTTCTGGTTTATGGGCAGCAAATAGCCAGCGCATTGTGTCGGCGCCCATGGTGTCGGCCGCTTCGTTGAATTCGATGGCATTGCCCCATGATTTGTGCATTTCCCGGCCGTCTTCTCCCAGAAGCAAGGCATAACCAAAGAGATTCAAGAATGGTGGCTGACCAGTCAATACGGTACTTTGGGCTAGAAGGCTGTAAAACCAGTTGCGGAACTGACCCGGAAAACTTTCGCTGATCCAGTCTGCCGGAAACCATTTTCCCCAATATTTGGGATCGTCACGGTAGCGCAAGGTGCTATAGGCTACAATCCCGGCGTCGAGCCAGGGATTGCCGACATCGGCTATCCGGCTTGCCCGGCTGCCGCATTCCGGGCAGGCTATCTTAACGGCATCAATATACGGCCGGTGCGGGGTGTGCCCTTCGAAGACCTCCCATCCCTCAATTGCCCGTTCTTCCAATTCATATTCACTACCAACGACATGAAAATGGCCACAGCCCGGGTCTTCACAAACCCATATGGGGAGGGCTAGGCCGTAATATCTTTTTTTACTGACCATCCAATCGTGCATGTTGCGAAGCCAGTCAAGCTCTCGATCGTGGCCAAACTTCGGCACCCAATTGATCTGATCTACCACATCCATAATCTGGTATCGCAGGCTGCCCTCTTTCTCCTGGTCCGTCACTTCTGATCTAGGTTTGTCATAGAGCGGTCCGGTGTTGATGAACCACTCGTCGACCAGCCGGTAGACTAACTCTGTACCACATCGCCAACAGTGTGGATAGCGATGTGGATAGCGCTGTTTGCGATAATACACCGCTTTTGTGCGTAAACTATCGAAGATTGCCTCCGTGACGTCGGTTACTATCTGACCAGTCAGCCAGTTGAATCCATCGACGTAGAGGCCGTTTTCGTCGAGCGGTGCGATGACCGGCAGATCGTACTCCTGGCTTAGATCGAAATCTTCGGCTCCGCAGCCAGGAGCGATATGGACGATACCCGTACCTTCTTCTGCTCCCACTTCCTTCCAGGCTATTACCCGATGCTGGTAATTCTTGTCGCTAAAGGCTTTTTCCACGGCGTCCAATTCGTCAAAAGGCCCCTGGTAGAACCAGCCTAACAGGTCAGAACCTTTAAGTTCCCCGACAATTTCATACTCGCCGATGAGGGAGTTTGCCACCGCTTCCTTGGCTAGATAATAAATCCAGCCATCTTCTTTTTGACGCACTTTTACATAGGTTAGGTCAGGACCTACGGCCGCAGCTACATTGCTGGTCAAAGTCCAGGGAGTAGTCGTCCAAACCAAAAGAGCTTGCCGGTTTTCATCATTAAGACCATCCTCTTTGTCTTCGCCCTCAGCCTGTTTCGAGACAATCGGAAACTTCAGGAAGACAGAATCGTGGGTCACTTCCAGGTAACCATCAGTCACGATCTCATGTTGGCTGATGCCCGTCCCACAACGCGTGCACCAGGGCATAACATCCCGTCCCTTAAATATCCAATCCCTTTCAAAACACTCTTTGAGAAATCCCCAGATCTGGTAATTGTTCTCGTTGCTAAAGGTAAAATAGGAGCCACCCATTTCTGGCATCCCCAAACGGCCGACGACTTGTTCGACCGTGCCCGAAACCGGTCCTTCTGGACCCTGGATGGTTGTTTCTTGAAAAGGGTCTTCTTTCAGGAGTTCCCGCAAGTGACGTAATTGCTCGGGGTTGTTCCAATCCATCCAATAACCCAGGCGGATGGATTGTTCGGTTTGAATGGCCGCGTAATTTAAAACTCGCATCTTGCATTGCTTGACGAATTTCGCCAGGCCGTATTCTTCAATTTCTCGCTTGCTATTAAAACCAAGATCTCGTTCTACATTAACTTCCACCCATAAACCCTGGCAGTCAAAGCCGTTTTGCCATCTTTGATTGTAACCCTGCATGGCCTTGAAGCGCTGATACAAGTCTTTATATGTGCGACCCCAGGCGTGGTGGACCCCCATCGGGTTATTGGCCGTAATCGGGCCATCGATAAAACTCCACTGCTTGTCACTCTGGGCACGTAGAGCCCGCAATTTTTCGAAGGCTTTTTCTTTTTGCCAGAAGGATAAGATATCCTTCTCTAAATCAACAAAATCTACTTTATTGGGCACGTCTTTAAATCCCATCATCTTCTCCGTAAAAATGGATATTCGATCTGCCGGTCGCCAAGGTTTATCGATTGGCAAGTTGATTAAACTTCGTAGCGAATATATTGGCTTTCAATCGCTCGAAAGCCGTCGCTCTGTTCCAGCATAACCGGCAAGTCGTGTTCGTCAAGCCACAGCCTAATGGTCTCGGAGTTCCAGTCGATCAAATATTGCTGGACTGGCACGTTCCTGCCGGTCACAGCAACAACTTTACTCCCTTTTCGTTCAATATTTACCTGTCTTTGGACCAGGCTAAAATCCTCTTTTCGGTCTAATGTTAGAGTCCGGGAGCTTGTCGTCACCGGCCCGCCAAGTAATAAAGCAAATCCAATGACCGATGGCAGCCAGAATCGATAGCCATCTGAAATTATTTCTTCATCCTCAAGGCGGTGATCATTTATGTTACGATATAGGCTGACAACTTCTTCATCAAATTGCAGGTCTCCGATGATCTCACCCGATCTGGCAAAGTGGTGGAATTTGAGCCTTTCGGGGCGCCAACCTGGGCCCAAGGCTAAATGATACAGCGTGCTGCACTTATCAGCCGTCTTTCGGGCATCTAGATCTACCCGCAACAAACGATAACTCTTAGATAAGCGGGTGAGGCGCCACGATTCAGTTTCGCCGGTTGAGTTTCCTTTCGTTTCGTAACGAAACTTTCCTGCTGCTACCAGCTTTTCGTATTCTTGTTCGCGAATGATGAAGCGCATGATAATCGATGGTAATTTTACGCATCCAACTCAATGTAAATCCGCTTATTGATTTTACCTTTGCTCTTATAATCCACTACCCGAATGTTGCCAACTTCCCTGGTATTAGCTACGTGGGTGCCGCCATCAGCCTGTAAATCCAATCCGACGATCTCCACCGTCCGAACTTCTTTAATTCCTACAGGCAGTAAATTGATCTTGGTCCGAATGAGATCAGGTATCTGAAACGCTTCCTCACGTGGAAGCGTTCTTACGAGGATGTCTCGTTCAGCAGCCACTTCCCGGTTGATGGCCTCTTCGATTTCAGATACCAGTTCCTGGCGCATGGTTTCAAACTCGAAATCCATTCTCCCATTGAGTGGTTCCATATTTCCACCGGTTACCGACGATTTGTAGTCGCGCCATATCACACCACACAAAATATGGAGAGCAGTATGAATTCGCATAAGGTTGTACCGGCGTGGCCAATCTAGCTGGCCAACAACTTGTGTGCCAACAGACGGTGACTCGCCATCCAAGTAGTGTCCTATCTCACCACCGATGCGTTTAACTTTAATCACTTGCCATAAGCCCTCATCGGCAAAGAGCTGTCCTTGATCGCTTGGTTGACCTCCACCACCGGGATAAAAGGCCGTCTTATCCAGGACGACTGCTCCACCGATATGGTCGACGATGGTCGCTTCAAACCGCTGGATGTAGGGATCACTCAAATAGAGAAGTTCAGTCATGATTCATTTCCTTGCGTGGTGTTCACGATACAAAAACGCCCTCATCCACATTGGGGACGAAGGCGCTATACTCTCCGCGGTACCACCCTAGTTCTCGATAGTTAAATCCAGGTGATTTAACCGAGCACTCTATCAACGACGGCCGAAAATCATCGGCTATCATTGCGCTCCCGCTAACGTGGGATGAATCCGGCCAAGTCTACATATGTGTAGCCAATTGGTGATGATTCTTGGCAATCACACTTTCGGTTGGCGGCTCCGGAGGGATTTTGACCGAGCGTCCTGCACCTGGCTTCCACCATCCCAGGCTCGCTTTGCAAGCTGGACCCGGCTACTCGTCTCCATCTTAGCCTTTCGATATATTTAAGTTGAGCGATTATGCCAAATTGCCCCTGGAAAGTCAAAGGTCTAGACAAGCCTAATCCCTTGTGATAATCTACCTCCGTCGATAGTGCCGCCACTGTTCTAATGCGTATTTGCCAGACATACAATTCATAATCAATCAGGAGAGTCATGGCCGAAGACGAGAAAACCATTTTGTGTATTGAAGATGAACGCGAAATGATCGAACTCTTTAAAATTATCCTGGGCCGGCGTGGTTACCGTGTTAGCGGCGCCTTAGGAGGGGAGGAAGGTATTCAACGGGCAGAAGAACTTGAGCCGGACCTGATCTTGCTCGATCTGATGATGCCTGGGTTGGATGGTTGGGAGGTTTTGCAACGGATGCGAGCCGACGAAAAGCTGCAAAAAATACCGATCATCATCGTCACTGCAAAATCCCAAGAGATCGATAGAGTTTTAGCTTTGCACGTAGCTCAAGTCAATGACTATGTCACAAAACCCTTCGGCCCTCAAGATTTGATCGATAGTGTCAATCGTGTATTGGTCAGCAAATCCGCCACGTAACTTATCAGATTGGCTGATCACCCTATGGATGTTCCACCAGAATGCCACACCGATTCCTGGTCGCCGGGCTGAAATGGTTTGAGCGGCCGCTGGACAAATTTCTGACTTGAGGAATTCGAGCCTCATTTGCTTCTTGTTTCTGACGACAAGGAAGACCTATAGATAAGATTTATAGAGCTAATTTCCATGGGCCAAAAAGATCAAGGTTTGCGGTCGGGAAAAAATCGATACAAGGCAGTTCCCCGCGTATTGATATTCTTGCGGAATGGACCCGATGTTTTGTTAATTAAGGGAGCACCAGATAAGCGAATATGGGCAAATTTATATAATGGTGTCGGCGGACACGTCGAAATTGGGGAAGATGTACTCGCGGCCGCACACAGGGAATTACGCGAGGAAACAGGTTTGAAAGCAACCAATTTATCCTTGAAAGCCATTGTAAATATCGACGCTGGCGAGCAGGATCTAGGGATCTTGATGTTTGTTTTAGTTGGTTGGAGCGCTGATCGCTCCACTATGCGGTCGAGCGAAGGTGAATTACATTGGGTCTCCACCAACCAACTGCCAGTAGGCGAACTCGTCGAGGATCTTAGCTGGCTGATCCCCAGGATCTTGGAGATGGCTCCCGAGGATCCACCGCTGTTTTTGCACTATAGCTATAATACAGACGATAGATTGGTTATCCGTGAGTCAAATCGGCAGGTTTGATCCTGTATCCTCTGTCGCGTTAGAATTCGAAGGATTTAGCAACCGCTTTGCCGGAAACCAATATTTGAATACAATAAAGAACAATCCATTAATTTGAGGAGTTGGCTTGCAGTCTGTCCTGGTCGTAGATGACGAACCAACAGCGCGCAGTATGCTGCGTCTTATACTCGTTCGTGCCGGGTTTGAGGTTCGTGAAGCGAAAGACGGTTATGAAGCGCTTGAGCAGGTAGAGCGCATTATTCCTGATGTTATGCTGCTGGACATTATGATGCCTGGCATGGACGGTTTCACCGTGTGTCAGATACTGCGAGAGCAAGAAAACACGGTTGATTTGCCCATCATTATGCTGAGCGCGAGAGCTGATCCTGAAAGCGTGAATACAGGTTTGCGTGTGGGGGCTACGAAATATTTGACCAAGCCGGTGACTCCTGACGAGTTGACTCGCCATATACGCGAGGTTTTAAGTATTGAAGGGGAAATCCCCTCATAATTTACAAATTGGAGAAGTTAACTTTATGCTTGGGAGACGAATCCTTCTAGTCGTTATTTCCTTTGCCATCGGCTACGCAGTGACCTATTTCATCGTTACCGTTCTTCTTGATACCACGGTAGCTGAATTCTGGGTTGGACCTGAGCAGCCGGTAAACATACCTTATTTTTTGTTAGTAGGTTTTTTTATTGCCCTGGCTGTCGGCATTTGGCTCGACAAGTTCATGGGAACGGAGATCTTACCAAAGTAAAAGGCCATGACCGCAAAAATCATCGACGGAACAAGCATTGCAGCAGATATTCAAGAAGAAGTAAAAATCGCAGTCGAAGCCATGCAAGCCACGCACAATTATGTGCCAGGTTTGGCTACTGTCCTGGTGGGTGAGAATCCAGCATCCACCACTTACGTACGCATGAAACAAAAGCGTTGTGCTGAAGTGGGCATTCGCTCTATCGGGCACAATTTGCCCGAGGATATTCCTCAAGAGGATCTTGAGGAGCTGGTTGGCGACTTGAACGCGGATCCAGAAGTGAATGGTATTTTAGTGCAACTGCCTTTGCCCGGTCATCTGGATGAGGAAGCAGTTCTCAATACCATCGATTTGGGTAAAGATGTTGATGGATTTCACCCGGTCAATATCGGCCGCCTGGCCATGAAGGGACGAAATCCATTGTTTATCCCTTGTACGCCTTATGGCGTCATGGTTCTGTTGGAAAAATCAGGCGTTGAGATCAGTGGCTCTGAAGCCGTAGTGCTTGGTCGCTCAAACATCGTCGGCCTACCTGTAGCTATGCTACTTCAAAAGGCAAATGCCACTGTAACCATATGCCATAGCCGCACCAAGGACCTGGCTGCCCATACCAGGGAAGCAGACATTCTCGTTGCGGCCATTGGCCGAAGAGAGATGGTTACCGGAGATATGGTCAAGCCTGGCGCGGCCGTCATCGACGTAGGAATCAACCAGAAAGAGGATCCGACGAAAAAGCGTGGTTACCGGCTAGTTGGCGATGTGGATTTTGAATCAGCCAAAGAGGTTGCCGGTGCGATTACGCCTGTGCCGGGTGGTGTTGGTCCGATGACTATCGCCATGCTGTTGAAGAATACTCTTCACGCTGCCGAGATGTCTCTGGCTGATTAATTGCCGAACTTTTCATGATTTAGCCACAATTGAATAGATAACACTGGCAAAAGAGCGCGTCTGTCGGCCGAATACGTTTTGTTGTCGCGCTCTTAATTCTTATTTCCGGCCTGTGCCAAATCGTCCGGCGTGTTGATATTAGAGAAAGATCGCCCTTGTGGGTCAAAGCGGGCTATGTCATCTGCCTCCACATAAAGCACTTCAATATCATCGTAAAATGAGATCAACTTAAAGGACCCAACAGTTAACTTCTGTTCGATGGGGGATAGGCAGCTTTTGCTATAGACAGCATGTAAGGGCTCTGGGTAACTAAGCCAGAGGGGGACAATCGCCTGTGCACTAAACCGCAAAGAGATCATGTATTCCAACAGGGATCGATTTAACCATGGCATATCACAAGCAGTAACCAAAATGTGGGGATAATTGGCGTGGACTAAGGCCGTATGGAGTCCGCCAAGGGGTCCGCTTTTCGGAATGATGTCCTGAAACATAGGCCGGTTGAGGTGTTCATAATCTTCCGGCCGGTTGGTGATGATGATTTCTTCTTGGCCAATGCCGCTAAGGCTCTCCAGCACGTGGTCAATCAATGGTTTGCCAAGAAGCGGAACGAAGGCTTTATCAGTTCCCATCCGGCTACTCTTTCCGCCAGCCATCACGACGGTGGTGATCCCCTTATTGTTTGACATGGACTAAAAACTTTACATAAATCTATAAAATACTTGATTGCTGAGAAACCAGCCGCGTTTCGTAAGCAGGAGACGCTCACCTTTTTCAAATAATAAACCATAATCTATGAGCTGCCCGATTTCCCCTGGATAGGCTTCATCGGGTCTCAGGCCAAATTGTTTCCTAAAAGCAGGTATATCTACACCTTCTTGTAACAATCTAAGCTGAGTAATCAAGACGTCAGACATGGTTTCCCGGCGATCCAATCTCTTTTTACCAGCCATAGCTGACGACCAAGGAAACTGGGCCACATTTTTTCCGGTCATTCGGCGAATGAAAGCTCTGGGTTGTTTAATAACCCAATAACGGTATCCGGCCGCATGACCATGGGCGCCTGCCCCGAAACCCAGGTATTGGTCATTGAGCCAGTAACTCATATTGTGCCTGCATTCTCGCCCAGGCTGGGCCCAATTGGAGATCTCGTAATGATTAAACCCCTCGTTGGACAGGAGGTCACAGGCAAGCTCATATTGATCGACTGCAATATCCGGATCAGGCTTTCTTATCGTGCCTGACCGGAGCCAGCGCTGCATTGGTGTACCGGCTTCAATCGTCAAACAATATAGGCTCAGGTGCTCTGGATGGAGTTCTAGGGCCGCACGTAAACTCTGTTCCCAGCTCAATATGCTTTGGTCCGGCAATCCATAAATTAGATCCAGGTTTATATTGTCGAAGCCAGCAGTCCTACTCAAGTCCATAGCCGTTATGACAGCAGTAAAGTCATGTTCTCGCCCTAATAAGGCCAACTCATTTTCGTTGGCGCTCTGTGCTCCAAAACTTAATCGATTCACACCGAATTGTCTCAAAGCGATAAGAAATTCTAAATCGAGGGTATCGGGGTTAGCCTCGAGGGTTATTTCGGTGTCTTCGGCCAACAAAAATGCATCATTTACTGCCTGAAGTATCCCTACGAGCTGTTCAACAGGCATGATCGAGGGGGTGCCGCCGCCCAAGTATACCGTGTGGGCAAACCGTCTATGCCCTTCGCTCACCTGCTCGATTTCGTTGATTAAAGCGGCCGCATAGGCAACCTTGAGGTCGCCGATCGTAGTGTAGGTGTTGAAGTCACAATAAGAGCAACGGTGGCGGCAAAAAGGGATGTGAAGATACACGCTATAGCTTGGCTGATCGGTCATGAAATTTCTATTAAACCAAGGTCTGACGGAGAGGTGCAAAGGAACGACGATGGATTAGACAAGGGCCATTCTCGATCAGGGTGGCGACATGCCCTCTGGTGCAATATCCCTTGTGTTGGGCGAATCCATAATGGGGATAAGTTTTGTCAAAGGCGATCATTTGCCTATCCCGGCTGACCTTGGCCAATATGGAGGCGGCCGCGATAGAGAGGCTCTTGCCATCTCCCCGGATCACCGAGTTCTGCGGGATGGGAAGGTTCTTCAACCGCATCCGCCCGTCTATTAGCAGGAATTCGGGCGCTGGATTAAGTGACAAGATGGCGGCCTGCATCGCCAGTGCATTAGCTGGCAAAATTCCGTATTCGTCAATCTCTGTAGCCGAAGTGCTAGCCACGCCAAAGGCTAAGACGTTGGCTACAACAATGTCAAACAACAACTCCCGCTTTTTCGGTGATAACTGCTTGGAATCGTTGACGTCTCGTAACCGTTTTAACTTATTCGGCTGTTCCAATGGCAGTATGACGGCCGCGGCCACTACTGGTCCAGCAATTGCGCCCCGGCCGGCTTCGTCTACTCCGGCAATCAGGGTCAGATTCAACTCATTTTGGAGAGCACGCTCTAGATCTAACGTGGGCATTGTGCCTGAAATAGACGTTAAGTATCGAGGCTGGGAATACGAGTGGGGTGGGTATCGTACCGGCCGCGCCATCCGTTCAGGCGGATCTTGATAACTTCGCGAACCATCTCGATCGCATCACGAATCGGGTTAATCCGGCTATTCGCCCGGTAGTACCAGTTAACAGGTACTTCGACGATTCGATATCCTCTTCGTTGGGCAATATAAAGTAACTCGACATCAAATGCCCAGCCGTCGATAGTTTGAGTGTCCAAAATATCTAGTGCAACCTGGCGCCGGAAACACTTAAAGCCACATTGGGTGTCTTGAAAGCCTGGTACAGCCAGGACCTTCACAATGAAGTTGAAAATTCGCCCCATCAGGTGACGATATCCAGGTTCATTATACCGAACTGCTCCTTTTATTTCGCGGCTGGCGATGGCTATATCGTAACCGTCGAGTTTTGGCGGCATGAATTTATCAACTTCTTCAATTGGCATGGAAAGGTCGGCGTCGGCCATAAATAAATACTCCCCTTTGGCAGCGATCATGCCCGTGCGAACGGCCGCGCCTTTCCCCTGAGTTGGCTCGTCCAGGACGAAGACGAACGGGAATTCATCGGCGAACTCTTGGGCAATGGCCCGCGTATCGTCCTGGCTATTGTTATTAACCACCAACACTTCGGCCGGATATGATTGAGCCACAATAAAACTGATCACTTGGGGAAGCGTTTGTGGTAACCGCTGGCCTTCATTATAAGCCGGGATTATCAGGCTTAATACAGGTGGTTCGTCCATTATCATTCAAGGGTCGCGGAATTCAGTTCCATCAACCAACCGCTGCCCATTATCATATTATCTGGTTGCAATTACGTAATCGGGGGATCATAGCTGTCCAAGTTGGTCTCGTCAACCGGGGACAATATGGCCAATAGTGATTCATCGGGAATCCGTCGGCTGGCCTGAACCAACCGCCGTTGGGGCAGCATCCTGAATATACCCATAAGACCGGCCAACTGGCCCCGGAGGCGAGCTCGTGCGGCCGCACCACGCCAAGATTGGAGAGCCCGCCAGGCGATT
>DOXE01000332.1 GCA_003519205.1 Chloroflexota bacterium | reverse complement strand
ATCTCAGGGTAGGTTGAAGTTTAGAGGCGGAACCACGACTGAATTGTATATAGACACGGATGGGAGCCTGGTCGCGGGGAATGGGGATGTGATCCTCGATAGCGACGGCATCGCCTTGGCGGCCGGGACCGGGACGCCCAACAAATACAAGGTGATGGATGGTTCTGATATTATCATGCACCTGTATGGTAATGTGGACGCCGGCTCTAGCCAGGTTGAGCTCATCGCCGAGGGCAAGGACAGCGGTGATCCCGATGCTATCTTGACCATGCAGGCCATCACTTACAACGGCTCCGCTCAAAATTACGTCCAATGTGACACCAACAATGACGTGGTGGTGGCTTCGGCCACGACCCTGCGCGGCTTTAAGGTGTGCCGGCTCACTGGTATCACCACCACCCAACGAAACGCCCTGACGGCCATTAACGGCATGATCATCTACAATTCGACGACGAACACGTTCCAGGGTCGGGCCGGTGGAGCATGGGTGGATCTCCACTAATTTCTGTTGCGAATCACCACAAGGATGTTGAGGATTCAGAGGATTTCAGCGGTTAAGGACAGCACTTTGGCAGTTTCAGGTGCTTTTCAATGCATAACCAATGATTTGATTTATATGTTAAATTGAGGGATTAGGTCGCCCAAGGATTATGGATGCAGGTTTCAGATTAGATGGCTCCCATGAACGGATCAAAACTTTCCCGCTTCAAAGGATTGTTTGAAATCAAGAGACATTGAGCAAACCAATTAAGTCATTCAGCGCATCAATTTCGTATCGAATATTTAGGCCGACCGGTCGTTGTTGTCGGCCAGGATTGAACCAACATGAATCGATTCCATAGTTCAATGCCCCGGCTATATCTGATGTCAAACTATCACCGATGATGAGCACTTCTTCTCTTTGTGGATCACCCATCCTTTGAAAGGCAATGTCGAAGATCTTTTTATCGGGCTTGGCGGCACCAACTTCTTCAGAAATTACGATTACGGGGAAGTAAGAGTGAATGGACGAACTTGCAATCCGTGGTCTTTGAACATCTTTCAGACCATTGGTAATGATGGCCAAGTTGTAGTGGTTTATAAGTGCTTTGAGCGTTTCCTCTGCTCCATCAATCAAAAAAGTACCGCATGCAAGGTTTTCCAGGTAAAGCTGGCTGAGCAAAGCTGGATTAAGAGTCAGCCCAAAAGCTTGACATAATAGCTCAAAGCGTTCTACCTTAAGCCTGTTCTGATTGATTCCACCCTGTTCAAAAGCCTGCCACAAACTCCCATTGATGTGGCGATATTCCGATAGATACTTCTCTTCGAAAGGGTAACCGATCTGGGCAAATGATTCGGATAAAGCGTGTGCTTCAGCTCGATCGTAATCGAATAATGTTCCATCTGCGTCAAACAACAACCACTGGTATTTCATCTCATTCGATTTACTTTGCAATTCTCAAGTTCGAAAAATGCTCTAGCCATGTGACAACCCGGCGATCGGCCAGTTGCCGCCTCATCCAATTAGATAGTCAAATAGGAAATGAATCTTTAAAGTTGGCGATCAAAAATTCTAGTCAATACCAAAGGCCGGCAAAAAATGGACGTAACCAAATTTACCCAATAAGGCGCCATGTTTCAATTCAAGAACAAAGAAATTGGGGTCATATTCCGTACTCTTATAATGAAATCCTTTCCTGCTGGCTAATTCGAATCCGAAGCGCGGATAGTAGTCATGGTGACCCAGTACAAAGACGATATATTGGTCTAACTGGCAACAAACCTCCAGCCCGGCGTAAATGAGTGAGGAGCCGATGCCTTGACGCTGATATTCTGGCAGAACAGCAACCGGACCAAGTCCTATGGCCTCCCAATCATTAATATAACCAACAATCTTTACCGGGGAAAACATGATATGTCCAACGATCTGGCTATTTATCTCGGCTACAAGAGAGATAACAGGACCAACATGATACCTTACTTTGTTCACGATCTCGGCTTCATTTGAGCTATCGAAGGCCAGCCTGTTGATTTCATAAACAACATCATAATCTCGTGGCTCTTCCGGCCGAATTNNAAAACTTTTTGGGGTTTACCTATAATCAGAAGAAGCCAACGATTTTGAAAACAAAATAACAAGCTCATTGATTATATTTGCAACCGGCCGGTTGACGACCTCACGATCTTTAAATGTAATCATCAATATTCGAAAAAACTTGGCCTTCAGGTAAGATAGAGTTATCGGAAGGTTAGATAGTGGACCTATTAAACGAATTGATGCAAATCGGTTTTACCGAGTATGAAGCTAAGATCTATCTTGCCTTGTTGCGTGATTATCCGGCCACAGGCTACCATTTAAGCAAGACATCAGGCGTCCCTCGTTCCATGGTCTACGAAAACTTAAGCCGGCTGCACGCAAGAGGGATGGTATTGGAAACAATGGAAGGGCGAGCTACATTGTATCGGCCGCTGCCGCCAAAGACTCTATTATCCCGCCACGAATCTGAACACGAACGTTTGATCTCGGGGCTGCGGAATGGCCTCGAAGCGCTTTATGAAGAAACCCAGGACGACAGGGTGTGGTCTATCGAAGGGCGGACGTCTGTAATAGCCTATGCAAATAGGATGTTACAAGAGGCAAATAGTAACGTCTATCTTGTTCTTACCGACGATGATTTGGCAGCACTTCGCGAAGATATCACAGCCGCATGCGCACGCGGCTTAAAGGTTAACACATTGCTCACGGGAGAAGACGATTTAGATTGCGGCCGGGTTGCCCGTCACCCGCCGCTGGAAAGTGAATTGCAGGAATTAACAGGTACGCTTCTGGTGGCCATCGAACATGGCGAGGTGTTGATCGCCGGTTCTACCGCCAAGCAAGTCATGCGAGCCACCATCACTCGCAACCCTGACCTGGCCCTCATTGCCCGGCAGTTCGTTTGGATGGAGCTTTTCACGCAAAGGATCTATGCCCGATTGGGATCTGACTTATTAGAGCGGCTTGAACCGGAAGATAGGCGTATCTTCGAAAGCCTTGACAGGTAATTACTCTCATAGTTGCTTGTAGACATCACGCAAGGACGTCCGGGCGAGGATATTGCGGTTTAGCTGGCCGTTATCGTCTGGCCATCGAACTAATCGGATCTCACCTCCTACCAGTTCAATGCCGGTGATATCACCATCAGGATAACAACAGCAGCCAGTATTGAAATAGCTGGGTTTACGCTGACTGACGAACCGCTCAATTTCGGCTTCTACTCCGGATTGGCCTTGTTTTCGGGGTTGTTGTTCGGTCTTAATCCACTGCCACTCCTCTTCAAGCTGTTCAAGCTGTTTTTGCAGTTCTCTATCGCCAGGCTTGGCCGATAACAATTGGCGCATGGAATTTATCTCTTTCTGAATCTGGGACTTATCGGCTAGAGATTTAAAAACCGGCCGATGTGTGTGACCGGCGATGAGGACCATCTTTTGGCGCTTTTCAGTCCACTTGTACATGGCGATGTTGTGGCTGTGACGTAATTGCCAATCAGTGGCTGGGGTATTGGAGGGGATTTTTGTTAGACGTTGGAAGGGTCGCCAGAGATAGCGGACTAACAATCGAGAAAAATCGCTGAAGTAATCGCTATCCAACGTACCATGGTGGCCGTGGAGGATCAGCAAGTCGCCGATCCTATCACCCCCATCGATAACACGAAAGAGTGTCACTTCTCGGACCTCCAGCATCTGGCCGCCGTAGACGGGAACCAGGTGCTTTTGTACCTGGTCAGGATAACGCCAATTATCATCATGATTACCCCAGATGCGAAGGTAGCGGCCGGCCTGGTGAAATTGTGATTCCAGTTCGAAGGTTTTAGGATAAGATTGGATAACTGGCTGTGGACGCTCTTCCCATAATTCCTCCACATCACCCAGGGTCACCAGCGAATATCCCATTTGATTGTAATAACTTAAAGCGGCGTTATAAGCTCCTTCGGCAACTTGGAAATCATCAGCCCCGTTTCGAGCTCCTTTATGCTGATCTGAAAAGATAACCAACTGATCAGAGAAGAGATCCAACTGCCGGATGCCCTCTTTTTCTTCCTGAATAACGGCTCGAGCCAAAGCGTCATCCAAAGCCCGGGCAACCCTATCATAGTCGAGTTGGCGGATGGTCACTGTTTCTTACCTGGGGTCATTCTTCTTTTTCCAAGAACATTGCCATACGTGGGCATTCTAAAGGGGCTAAATCGCCGGCATAATTCGGCCATTATAAAATTTCGCGAAATCATAATGCCAATTAACCAGTTTGAACCTCAAATCAAATTAAACTGTCTCCTGTACCCTCTATCAACGACATTATACCCCATTGCCTGATATTTACTTTACAGGAGCCATATCAGGGTAATTGCCCCCAGGTAGGAAGAACTAAGCTAAAGAAATGTGTGGTTTATTTATGTTTAGATAGCAAGCGCAAATATTTCAGGCATCAGAGAGGATGTTAACCATGTACAACTATAACCGCGACTTTTCCTGATGGTCGTTTTTAACGTCGATTTTCCCCACTAGCGTAGGATTGATTTTAAATAGTTTCGGACAATTGTTAGAAATGTGATTACAATGTCATCACATGCAATTTTATGGCTAGCCTAACCTCGAGGCGTAGATAATGTCTCCAGTTAAGGTGGGGGCAAATACCGTCACTTCGTACCAAACCAAGTGCGGGTTCCCGTACCATCAAGTTTTAAGCTCGACGAGCTGACCCAGGATTTTACCACTGTTTTTGGGTAATTCTTGGACCACCCAACTCTCTTCAGACCGCTGGCCATAAACGACGCGGCTCCTATCAGTATAGGCGATATGCAAATTGCCTTCAGAATCCAAAGCTAATGCGGTGATCTTCCGGGCGCCGACACGCCCCTGGCGAACGTCTTCCAAACGATCCACATATTCGATCTGCCATTCGCTACCATTCCACCAGGCATGCCGCACATCAACAGTGGTCTCGCCATTGAAGACAAAATAGGAAATGTGAGGGTTGTTATCAGTGTCGTAGATCAGATTGGCGTAACGGCCGGCATCGCCATTCTGGTCAACGAGCTCAACTGTCCACTGGTTGCCATCAAAGCGGGCATAAGCCAGAGCAGTTTCATCGTGATCGTAGTAAGCAATACCAGGTAAGCCATCGTTGTCAAGCTGGATGCTAGTTCCGAATTCATAAACGATTGGTCCGTACCTACCTGAGTGACGCTCACACCTCAGTCACTTGGAGTACAATTTTGGGGGAATTAGGATTTTTAGTCGATGATTTGGCGCTTGCTAAAAGGAGCCATTATGAATCGACTGGCCATTTTTCGACGATTAAGCCAGGTGATTCGGGTTCCATTTTTGTCATTGGCCAGCATCTGATCCGCCAACCAGGGAGCGACGGTATCCACCTTATCCATGATGATATTGAGAACGCCTTTAGATCGCTCCAAAACCTCGGGGTTTTCAGCAAACTGCTCGCTTATCAAGTCAGTCCAAACCATTCCTGGCCTAAGTGAACCGACGATGATTGGCGACCCCTCAACTTCATCTACCAAACAGTCATTAAAGTACTTCAGGGCAGCTTTAGTCGTTCCATAAAGGGTCAGGCCTTCCTGCTTTCGGCCGTTACTGCCATGCCCTTCCATGTTATATAAAGCTCCGAAACCCTGAGCTATCAGGCCATTCAGAGCTACCCGAGAACCATGTAAAGTGCCCAATACATTCGTTTCTACGACGGCCGTTATCGTATCTGGCGTCAATTCGCGAAAGTCGGATAACTCGTTAGCTATGCCGGCATTGTTGATCCAAATATCAACCTGACCAAAATGTTCTACGACACCATCCCAAAGGGATTGGATTTGCTCAGGGTCAGTTACATCACATGCTAAACCGAAAAGAGGTTGGGACGGATAATTCTCAGCAATTGAGCTCACGATCTTATCGACACTTTGCTGATTTCGACCGCTAATGCAAACTGCACAATCCCTTTCCAAAAAAGCATTGGCTAGTCCTAATCCAATTCCTCGTGTACTACCAGTAATTACGATGACTTTCATATGATTCCCTGCGTCTTTGGATGAAACCAATCACTACCAGCATTCGGTGCCGGGGTCACCCTTGAATGGTCCCACGACTTCTAGCGTGATCCAATCGCCGTAATAATTGCCAGGCTGGAGGATAACCTTGTAGTCGTCTACGTAACAAGTACCGGCATTTAAGCCAATATGGTCAGCGATGGCCTCGTATCCTTCCCAGGGATTTTGATAGCTACAATCAGCATTTCGTGCGACACTACTTCCAACGCGACTCGATTTTCAGACTAGGTTTATTGGATCGTTCCAGCGCTTCCAGAAGGCATCTTATTCATCTTCGCCAAGAATGATTCGTACACGGCCTTCATGCAACCATTCGACGGTGACGCCCTTACCACACCCACCACAATAGGCAATCCATTCGTGGCCTAAGTCTTCTTCTTTCAGTTGGGCAGGATCATCAAAGGAATAACGGCCATTTTCGTCCACGAAACCGACTTCCTCCATGTCAGCTTTATGAACCCATGTGTGACTCACCGCCAAGGCGGTGCTGCCGCAGTCACATATGAAGAATGATTTTCTTTCCATAGGTCATTTCCTCACCTTTGTTGTCGTTCGCCTATTATGCTACCGTGTCTTATAACAGGCGAGCGTAGTCTAGCTAACAAGTTAGAATATTCTCATTATGAACAGTGATTGAGGCACCTGAACCGAGCGTGACCAATATCACAGAAAACCACACTATAATGGGAGAAAAACATATGGGTCTTTTAGCACAAAATCCTTTTCAAGGTTCAAAATGCAGGAGGTTAAAATGACTTTGCCAGGCATAAAGTGGGGAACGCCACGGTTCACGACACTGGTAAATAACGGGGATCCGGATAACCGGTTAGATGTGGCCATCATCGGCGATGGTTATACGGCCGGCCAACAAGGGATGTTCAACGAGGATGCCCAGCAGGTAGTCGACGCATTCGCTAGCATCGAACCTATGAAAACGTATCTCAATCATTTCAATTTTCACCGGATCAACGTCGTTTCTGAAGAGTCTGGAGCCATAGACCCCCATGTTGAGCCACCCCAAAAACCAAATACAGCGCTGAAGACCTTCTTCTCGCCCATAGCCGAAAGGCGGCTGATCGGACCCGATCCATGGGTTATGCTGGTAGCCACAGATTCGGGCGCGCCCTGGGATAATATCTTGTGCATCGTCAATGCCCCTCGGAGGGGTGGAGCGACGTTGGCCTCGATGACAGTCGGGTATGCTTCTCGCAATTCCAGTGATTTTCCCAGGATCATGATTCACGAAGCTGGACATACAATAGCCAAGGTAATTGACGAATACACTGGAGATTTACCGGATATTGATTTCGCCGAGAACTGGTCATTACCAAACTTCCTCCCCTGGCCCAATGTCGATACAAACCTGGAACGGCCGAAGTGGTGGCGATGGCTAACGCCTGGGGTCGAGCTACCAACCCCGGATGTCCAGGCCAATAACAAGGTGGTCGGAGCTTTCCAGGGAGCGGCTTACACGGGTAAAGGAGTTTACCGGCCGCAGCGGCGCTGCCTGATGCGGCGTCACAATCATGATTTCTGCCTCATCTGTAGCGAGCGCTGGATCCGGGCTATCTACAAACGATCAAAAATCGCCGATGGATTTCATCCCGAATTCCAATTACCGCAACCTCCAATTCGATGGGATGAAGCACAACCCATCACTTTTCAGGCTCAAGTCATCCGGACGGCGGATATTAAAACAGTTTGGCGCACAAAAAAACTCGAACAAGTTCGCTGGCGCCGCCAACAAACGACGAACGATTATCATGATTTCACCATCCGGCTCAAAGCCAATCGGATTGCCGGACAAGCCATCCCAACAGCTTGGGCGGTCGAATGTATCCTGGAGGATGGGAGCGATCGTATTCGTACCCCCTCCATTCGAACGAGGTCCCGACAACGTCATCGTTGGTATTTGATCACGATGTAAATACTGGGGGTTGGGGGCTGGGGGCTAGGGGCTAGGGGTTGGAGGCTAAGGGCTAGGGGCTGGTTGCTGTTGGGTAGATATTCGGTTGGCAGTGAAGGTAACGCCAAGGGCAATAAAAATCAATATGGCGACGATGGCGAAGGCATTGGCGATGCCTAGCTGATCGGCCGTCCAACCCAGTACCAAGGGAGCAATAAAAATGGCTGAGCCGGTACCTAGGGTAATGCGGGCGCTGGCCTTATCGGCCTGATCTGGGGCCACCGTGGTACACAGAGAGAGGGTCAAAGGGTACAGATTGGATACACCAAGACCGGCTAAGAACAGACCAATTAAACTTAGAGGAGCCAGGTGAACGAACCAGAAAAAACTGAAACCAACCAGGGCGACAGCCAAGGCTAAAATTAACAATTTTCCAGTCGGGAATCGATGGGTTAAGCGACTGCCGCTAAAACGGCCGACCACCATGGCCAGGAAGAAAGCACCCATGGCTAAGGCCGCGACCGTCTTGGTCAGACCAACTGCACTGACCAGATATTCAGCTCCCCAAAAAACCAAGCACCATTCAATGGCTACGCCAAATACAATAACCAGCCAATAAATCCAATAAATAAAGGGCAATCGATCGCTCAATTCCAGCGTTCCTTGTCGTCTATATATTTTTTCGGGGATGGTGACGGAGTGAAAGCGCCAGGCGATCAAGGCCAATGCCACAGCGGCAATCACCAGTGCCAAGCGCCAACCGATTTGGATCCGTTGGAAGAGGCCGATGAAGATGGGTACCAGCATGGCACTGAGACTGGCGGCGACGTTGGCTTCGGTGAGGGCGATGGCCCTCTGAGCGCCATGGTGGTCAGAGAGGGTCGCCTGGATCATGACCAGCAGCAAGGTACCTAAGAAACCCATTAAAAATGCGGCAGCGATAGTTAAGCCAACCTTTTGGGCAAGAGCGAAGCCAATTGCCCCGGCGGCCATACCTATCGCTCCACCCCAGAAGATGGTCGTCCGTCCCCACCGGCTGGCGAATCGATCACCGGTCAGGCCGGCCAGCACCATGCCCAAGGCAAAGGCGCTGAAGTGAAATCCGCCAACGGTGTAATTTAAATCCAATTCAGCCCTCAAGAAGGGCATTAAAGGGCCAAGAGCAGCCTGCAGATAGGCGTAATAGGCCAGTAACAGATAAGCTAACCAGGTAAAACGGTCGCGCATAAAGGTTGAACCTTGTGGAATGGAAGTCATGTTGATATCCGTGCCAACAGTAACACCGCCGGTTATGCATCGCAAACCTACATTTTCCTTGTTTTGTTTGGTAGAGGTAA
>DOXE01000050.1:10556-10764 GCA_003519205.1 Chloroflexota bacterium | reverse complement strand
TAACTCTTTAGGTGGCCGGATGTGGACGAGCAAATATAACAGTTGAGGTGAGCGCTTAGCCTCAATCGCTTTTTTTGATGCTTCTATATGGACGTCTAGAAGTTCTTTAACCATCTCTCTCTAACGTCCGATTTCCGGCCAATCTCCGTCAGAAATCGAATTCAACCAAGACTACAGTTATATTATCATATCCGCCAGCCTGGAGAGC
>DOXE01000050.1:0-10521 GCA_003519205.1 Chloroflexota bacterium | reverse complement strand
TGTAAGTTGACCGGCGTCCTGTAATCGTTGCACATAAGAATGGTCTGTCGTTACTTGTTGCATATTCCCGTTAGTGAGCAAGTAAGCTCGACTATCGCCAACATGAGCTACATATAAGCGACGACCAAAAACCAGGGCTGAGGTCAAAGTTGTTCCACTATCCTTTCCTGGATCTGGGCTATGGATGTGTTGGTTGGCTAACTGTACGGCGTCGAGAATGACTTCGCTGACAGGTTCAGGAGGCTTACCATTGTCCTCAATGCTGTTCTTAAGTAATGGCACGTAGATTCGATCTAACACATGCTCGGCGACCAGTCTTGACACGTCTTTACTGGCCTGATGGCCATTATGATGGCCACCCATGCCATCGGCAACGATGTAAAGGCCAAATGGAATCAGGGGTTCCTGTCCCCCAGTTTCCGTTGTGAAAATGTAAGAAGAATCTTCGTTGCGTGATCGGACATTGCCTATGTGGCAAAGTTGAACCGCTTTAAGCGCTGACTTTTTCAGGCTCTTTTCCAGGTCTTTGATGGGTGGTGTTATCGCCGTATCTTGTATTGCAGCGTCTATACTCTCGTTGTCAAACTCCAACTCCAATGTATCTTCTGTATCCTGTTCCGCATCCTCCTCCGGAATTAACGTGTCAACCTCGACCGCTTCTGATGATTGACCATTCTTTTCGATTTCGACGAGGTCTTCACTTGACTGATCACCTTCTGCTTTTTCTGAATTATTTCTTGGCACGGAAAATTGATCATCAGGCGTTATTAAGTGATCGTCTCTGCCAGCTTCCTTTTTCCCACTAAAAAACTTATTTATGAGGTCATGCACGATTACACCACGCTTGAACTAACTTATTGGTTGTCAAATCATCTACGACAACTTTCTGATCGCATTATATTTGTTCATCAATTCGCTAAGCAGGTAATGCATATAAATGATGATCACATGAACCAATATAAACCTTTCCTCCCACAACTAAGGGAGAACCAACGATGACGCCGTTGGTCTGAAACTGCCAGAGCAATTTGCCTCGTTTTGTATCGAGACAGTAAATTTTGCCATCGGTGGAACCGAAGTAAACTGAGGTTCCAGAAACGGTAGGTGATGAATTGATTTGACCTTCCGTTTCAAACAACCAAATTTGCCGGCCCGAGTAAGTATCAAGTGAGTACAAATTGCCATCTGAGGACCCGATGAAGACAGCGTCTTTTGTAACGGCTGGCGAAGATACGACTGGGCGTCGAGTTCGAAATCGCCAAAGAGCCCAACCTGAATTGGCGTCGATGCCGTAGACAGTAGAATCCATGGAACCTACAAAGACCATGTCTTCGGCGAGAGCAGGTGAAGAGGTGATCGATCGTTTGGCTTGGAATTGCCACTTCACTTTCCCGGATAGGTCAAGACAGAAGACGTAACCCCCTTCGGTGCCAAAATAAATCCGATCATCGCCAACACAAGGTGTAGAACGTACCGTGCCATGGGCGTTGGTCTGCCACACTTTCCGGCCATTGGAAGCGCTGACAGCGTAAAAGTATCCGTCGTCTGAACCGAAAAAAACGTGTTCAAACTCGGCCTTCGGTGATGAGTAGATTGGACCACCAGTCTCAAATCGCCAGTTTAGCCGTCCACTACCTTTCTGCAAGCTGTACAAGTAGCCATCAGCCGAAGAAATAAATATGGAATCACGATAAAAATTCGGTGTGGTAGCGATACCATCGGAGGACGGGTACTTCCAAATGAAATCACCCTCATCTGAGGTAAGCGCGTACAGATTATTGTCGTAGGATCCTACATAAATAATCTCATCGTCTATCGCTGCGGTCGATCGAACTTCATCCTCACATCGAAACTTCCACAAGGGTTGTATTCGTTGCCCTTGTTTGGATCGAGTATGGTTGGTAGTTGCGGAATTAAGATAATTTGGCGAGGTGCCAGTCATGATTGGCGAAGCTGCCCCGTCGTTGCTGGGTACCAAGGTATGGGTTCCAGGGGCGATGGCCACCAATGCCTGACGAAGCTCGGCCACATTCTGATAACGATCGGCAACGTTGTAGGCTAAACACCGTTCTAATATCGCTTCAAATTCCTTGGGTACTTCAGGATTAGCGCTGCGAATCGGCCTTTCGTCGAATGAGAAAGGAGGTTCCGTCCGAGGATCTTGGCGAGTTAAGACGTGATGGAAAGTAGCACCTAAGGCATAGATATCTCCAGCCGGGCTGGCTTCCCCGCGATATTGTTCCGGAGGCGAATACCCTTCCGTGCCAATCATCGTCCCCTTCAGCCCTGTCTGGAAAACCTTGGCGATATTGAAATCAATAAGACGAATCCGACCATGCCTATCAAGCATGATATTCGAGGGTTTCAGGTCACGAAAAACCACAGGGCTTGGCTCGTGCTTGTGCAGATACTCGAGCACATCACAAAGCTGTATTGTCCACTCCAACACATTTTCAACTGGAAAAAAAGCTTGTTGTTCGTTTAACAAGGCTTCAAGATCTTGTCCGTGGATGTACTCTAATACGAGATAACTTCGATCTGACTCGGTGAAGAAATCGTAGACATCGGGGACGGCCGCATGGTCAAGTGTAGCCAGAATACTGGCTTCGCGCTCAAAAGATGCCGTGGCCATCTCTCGCACTTTCGGATCACGGTTAAGATGGACCATTTCCTTGACAGCGCACAATCGGGTAACTGCCGGAAAATGCATGTCCCGCGCTTTGTAGACTGAGCTAAAACCACCTACCCCCAACGTATCGACGACCTGGTATCGATCTTGTAACACCGCTCCAGCTTGGAGCATGCCTTGCCGTCGTTTATTACGGCGGTTGTTTTCTTCTGAAAGCTCTTTGGTCTTCAGACCACTCATTCTCTGGTTACCATTGAAGTTCCCGGTGAAGTGAACATTTATCTATTATAGGGTTAGGGATCTATTAGAGCAATTGGTCCAATGGAGCTATCGGCTTCGTTTTCTCTGGTATACCATAAGCGTTCCCCCCCCACTTTCTGGCTATAATGGGTGATTTGGGTACCTAAATCCTGAAGGCTGTCGAAAAAAGTGCTGATTTGAGACCGATAACACCCGGCAGCCTTAATCTTGGCCGATAACGCTTGTTCAGATAAGGGAATGACCTCAGGATACAATATTCCCTTCTGGGTCAAAGCGGTTGATATTGCGGCAAAGTCTCTCGCATAAGGATATTCTTCATAATAAGCCATACCAGACTTATTTTGCCATCTTTCGGCGGCCGTCCGTAGCAACTGGTGATCCACATGTTGTCCAATCGCCAGCGGAATCAAGATCCGATTATGTGTTGGTAAATTAGTCATATATCGTACAAGATCGTTGATGAGATCGTATTCGGCGGTGTGTATTTGGCCAAAAATTGCCTCTTCCGATGCATAGAGAGCTTCACCACCAGCTGGATTCACGCGGTAAATACAATCGGGTATATCCCAATGAAGGTAGTCAACACCTAGTAGATGACATGCTTCTGCATCTTCATTGCGCCGCGCTGCCACGGCGTCTGTGGCTAGCTCCCACCGCTCCTGCAGGCTCTTTGCAAAGCAAGACAGTTCTCCATTTGGTGGATCGCCGGCCATGACTGTAACAACCAAGACTATTTTCCCGGTTTGAATCTGCTGATAGATCTGTCCACCACAGGACATGATGGCATCGTCAAGATGTGGTGACAAATAGATCGAATCGTAATAACTATTCATTGTGCTATTGGCTTGCCGTACGCATGGTCATTATAATTAGTCCATGACCAACCAACTAACCCACATCGATGAGAGCGGCCAGGCAAAGATGGTGGATGTTGGGCAGAAGCCGGATACAGAACGGGTGGCTGTTGCCAGTGGTTCAGTTGTCATGCGTCCGGAAACCCTGCAGTTGATTATAGAAGGAAATGTAAAAAAAGGGGATGTCCTCACGGTGGCCCAGATGGCTGGCGTGATGGCTGCCAAACGCACCAGCGAGCTCATACCATTATGCCATCCATTGCTCATCAATCATGTCTCTGTGACCTGTACCCCAAATCCGGCCGAGAGCCGGATCGACATCAAAGCCAGCGTGCGATTAACTGGAAAAACAGGTGTAGAGATGGAGGCCTTAACGGCCGTTACTGTTGCCGGCCTGACGATCTACGATATGGTCAAAGCGGTCGATCGAAGCATGCGCTTAACCGATATTCGCCTTTTAGCCAAGTCAGGAGGTCGAAGCGGCGAATATGTTGCCGACGAGTAATAGTACAATAGTACATGATCACCAGTAGCCAGTGATAAAGATTACAACTAGGCCACCGGCGAAAACTATCTTTTAGACACCATGGAAATTGAAATTCGTTTATTCGCTAATCTCAAGGATCGGGCTGGGAAAGATCGGGTTCGGGTGTCGCTTGAGGAGCCGGCCGACGTCGAGACTCTACTCGCCGCCATGGCCCAGACCTACCCATCACTCGCTCCTGCTCTGCCATCGGCTCTCGTTGCCGTCAATAAAGCTTTTGCCGGTTCTACTACCATCATCCACCCTGGGGACGAGGTGGCTGTGTTCCCGCCGGTTAGTGGCGGAGAATCAACCCCTTTCCCTAACCCGACCTACTTCGCGCTAACAACAGAAGATGTAGATATTGGAGAGATTCAAGATCGTCTGAAGCAGCCTGGCGTGGGTGCGATCGTCACTTTTGCTGGCTCTGTACGTGGTGAAACGATGCGTGAAGGTTTACCTTCAGAGACCCTCTACCTGGAATACGAAGCCTATCAATCAATGGCTGAAACCAAAATGGCCCAGATAGCCCGCGAAATCTGGCAGCAATGGCCACAGGTCAAGGGCATTGCCATTGTGCAACGTATTGGTAAACTAGAAATTGGTGAAACGACCACCATCGTTGCTTGTGCAACAGCCCATCGTGACCAAGGAGCTTTTGAGGCTGCCCGGTATGGGATCGACCGGCTAAAAGAGATCGTGCCGGTTTGGAAGAAAGAGGTCGACCGCGACCGCAGCGTTTGGGTTGAGGGTGACTACCGGCCGACAGAAGCGGATAATTAACGGTACCCTTGGAGAGAAATGATGCAACAGAATAATCAAGGTGATGAAGAGCGCGTTGTTGTCACCGGTACAGGCATGATTACGGCACTGGGTCATAACGTGCCTGATACCTGGTCGGCGATAGTAGCAGGGGAGTCGGGATTAGGTGAAATCACCTTATTTGATAAGGAGCTACACAGTTCCGGTGGTGCCTGTGAAGTGAAAGATTTTGATGCAGCGGCGTACCTGGGTAAACGGCAGGCACGACGTACCGACCGTTACCAGCAGTTAGCCGCCGTAGCTACCATTGAAGCCTTAGAACAGTCTGCTCTTAAGATAGACGACGAAAATCGTGATCGCATCGGCATCTATATGGGCACTGGCGTTGGTGGGATCCGAACATTGGTTGAGCAAGAGCGGACCTTGTTGAATGAGGGAACACGCCGCCTAAGCCCGTTCGCCATCACAATGATCATGCCTAATGGTGCAGGAGGCATGTTGGCTATCGATTATGGCATTCAAGGACCCAGCGTGACCATCACCACAGCCTGTGCGGCCGGCATTGATGCCATTGGGCATGCCTTTAGAGCTATTCGCCGGGGAGAAGTGGATGCAGCCTTGACCGGTGGCGCCGAGTCCATCATGACTTCAGTCGCCGTCGGCGGCTTCGAACGCGCTGGCGCGACCTCATCTAAAACAAGTGGTACACCCCAGCCCTTCGACAAGAACCGTGATGGCTTAATTCCTGGCGAAGGCGCCGCGATGTTAGTGCTCGAGAGTCTTCGTTACGCAAAGGCTCGTGGTGCGACTATTTTGGGCGAGATAGCTGGATATGGACAGACGACCGATGCTTATCATATAACCGCACCTTCTCCCGGTGGTATTGGGGCTGCTAAAGCAATGATTAAGGCATTAGAGGATGCCCATATCCCGGCTTCTGATGTCGATTACGTCAGCGCTCATGGAACGGCGACACCGTTGAATGATTCGCATGAAACGATGTCCATTAAAACGGCGCTCGGCGAGCACGCTTATGATGTAGCCATTAGCTCGACAAAGTCCATGACCGGGCACGTTATGGGCGCGACTGGTGCCATCGAAAGCATCGTCTGCCTGCTGGCTATCCGTGATGGCTTGGTTCCTCCTACTATCAACTATGAAACACCGGATCCGGAGTGTGACTTGGACTACGTGCCCAATAAAACCAGGCCAACCGCAGTAAACGTCGCCATCAATAACGCCTTTGGATTCGGTGGGCACAACGCGGTTCTGGTTATCAAGGAGTACAAAGCGTGATCTCCCGCCCGGGAAGGCAAGTCCATTTGGCTTGCCTGTTCGAATGGGAACGGAACGCCCATGTTGTTGATTAATCATGGAAACCATTCTCGAAACGGAAACTCGCTTGGGCCTCAAGTTCAACGATTATTCGTTATTAGAACGAGCCTTAACTCATCGATCCTTTCTTAATGAAAATCCAGACCAGGCGCTGGAGGACAATGAACGGCTTGAGTTTTTAGGCGATGCCGTGCTCGATTTTGTCGTCGGCGCCTATCTATATCATCGATTTCCCGAGATGAACGAGGGGGAGTTGACAATGCTACGGGCCGCTCTCGTCCGTACTCGAACCTTGGCCAGGTTCGCCAAAGAGTTAGGTATCGGGGCATCAATGCGTCTGGGCTATGGAGAATCAGAGAGCGGCGGCCGTGAGCGTTTACCCATCCTATGTGCGGCTTTCGAAGCCGTGGTTGGAGCCGTTTTTTTGGATCAGGGATTGGACGTTGTGGAAGCCTGGGTGCACGAGCTGATCGCCCCAGCGCTTGAACAAATTATGTCGGTTTCTGCCCACAAAGACGCTAAAAGCGAATTTCAAATATGGGCTCAGGCTCGTTTTAACAAGACCCCAAACTATCGGGTTTTGGCATCCGAGGGACCTGATCACGACAAGACATTTACCGTGGCCGTTGAGGTCGATGGGGAGATTTGGGGGGTTGGAAATGGCCGGAGCAAACAGGCAGCCGCTCAAGTGGCCGCCAGTGTCGCCCTGGAGAAGGCAGAGACAATAGAAGACGCGCAAGCCTAAGTGGAAGATCTGGCTTAGGACAGCTGAATGAAAAGGATTCTAATCACCGGCGGCAGCAGTTACTTAGGCCAACATCTGGTACCCCTTGCCACGCGCCAACATGAAGTCTGCTACACATTCTACGAAAACGATCCCTTCGATCTGCCATACGGAGAACAATTAGACTTGCGTGATGGCTCCCGCGTCATGAAATTAATTTCTGGATTTCAACCGGAAGCGATCATCCACACGGCCGGATCAAATCGTTCCCCTGACATGGAAGCCGTCATACGTTTAGGTGCCCATCACGTGACAGAAGCAGCCAGAATAAATAATGCCCGCCTAATACACATGTCCACCGACGTGATCTTCGATGGGCGGAACGCACCCTACCGGGAAACAGATCCGCCCAACCCTATCCATGACTACGGACGAGCCAAAGGGGCGGCCGAGGCCATCGTCGGCCAATGGGCAAACCATGTTATCGTGCGTACATCCCTCATCTACGGATTGTTTATCATGGATCGTTCGACAGAGTGGATGAGTGCGGCATTGGCCGAAGGGCGGCCGGTCAAATTATTCGACAACCAATTGAGACAGCCGGTCTGGGCTGAGACACTAAGCTTGGCCTGCCTCGAACTGGCCACATCCAATTACTGCGGTGTCCTCAACGTCGCCGGGGATCAGTCTGTCAGTCGCGCCTATTTTGGTTTTAAATTGCTTGATTGGTGGGGAATAAACGATCGAGATTTAGTTGAGGTTGGCCCTTCTGATTCTAAATGGCCTTTAGATACCCGGCTCGATCTAACGATGGCCAGGGAGATGCTATCCACACCGTTATTAGGCATTGACCAGGTTATTGATATGACCCAAAATCGGCCACCCGCGTCAAACTTCAACTAGGTTTGGGTCAGTCACATATCCCCACCAGTTGTTCGAGATACCATCGGTTTCCCCGGCTACATGAGGAAAATGCCGGTACCACCACAAATGATGTTGCCGCGTGTCGCCATTTCCCCACTCATCACAAGCGACCAGACGAGGGGAACCACTTAAGTCTGGAAAACGATACCAGGTATCGCAGCGGCTAGGAACTCTCGACCGGTTACCCCAATCATAATCCCGCTGGCTATTGGGGGCATAGTGGATATTGCCGACCTCAGCCCGGCCTGGGTGGCTTTTATCATAACGAATGAAGCGGTGCCACAGGTTGGCTTCCCCACGTTTCCGCCGGTAAACAAGGTTCATGATCGATTCGGCGCGGTGACCGTGCGACTCTAACATCTCGCCGACGCCTCGTTCGTAGTTGAAGCCCATGATGATGAAGCGGCGTGATAGGTGTTCATACCCTTCTAATGGAGGTGAATTGCACCAAAAAGCACCCGGCCCAACCATCCTGGATTCATAGAAGCCGCCATAAGGAAAGGCAAACAACCATACCTCGTCGATCTGTCCCTCCTGAACTCCCCCGACGATATTAAAGTCGCTTAATATCTGATGGTAGTCAGCCCAATCTGGGTCGTGAAAGCCACGGCCGGAACGCCAGGCGGCGGCGTATTCCTGGTGGGAATATGAATAACCATCGATTTTAACCGGGAAGGCATCGACCTCGATCCGCTCCACAACGCGAAAGTTGCAGCTGCCAAAACTCGCATGTTTCAGGTCTTCAATAAATTGAGCCACAAGGCGGTCGACTTGATTCCAGCCCATCACTTGAGATAAGGTGCGGCCGCCCTCTGAGGGTAAGATAGGATCGTAAACGACAAGTAATACTCTAGGATTCAGGGCCAAAACTGAGCCCTCGGTGCCAACGGCCGATGATTGAATAATACCTGGTCTGGCAAATAGTTTATCGACCAAGGCTCGAATTCCTCCGGCCATTCGTTTCTCCTCACAGGCATCAAGCTGATGTCACTTTGTTTCTAATGATACCGATTCCCTCTACTTCGCACTCGACGATATCGCCGATTTGAAGGAATTCAGGTGGCTGGCGGGCAAAGCCAACCCCACTCGGCGTGCCGGTTGCGATGATGTCGCCTGGCAGCAGCGTCATGCCGCAGGACAAATGATGGATGATGGAGGGTACGTCGAAGATCATCATAGCCGTGTTGCTATCCTGTTTTACGATGCCATTGACTCGACTGGTAACGCGTAAATTGTGGGGTTCGGTCAATTCGTCGGCCGTCACGATCCAGGGACCCATTGGGCAGGTGCCATCCAGACTTTTGCCCTTGAAAAACTGTTTGTGTCGCCGCTGCAGATCCCTGGCACTAACATCATTCAAAACAGAATAACCGAAGACGTATTCCATTGCCTCTTCTACCGCTATATTCTTGCCTTTCCGGCCGATGATCACTGCCAGCTCAACCTCCCAATCTAGCTCTTGGGTGACCGTTGGATCATATGGAATATCATCATAGGGGCCGTTGATAGATGTGGGCGCCTTGGTAAAGACAATAGGGTACTCCGGCAGTTCGGTCTGCCGGCCGCTGGCCGAATAATGCTCTTCGGCGTGTTCGGCATAGTTCAACCCCAGGCACATCACGTTGCGCCGGGGTCCTGGGATGGGAGCCAATAATTCCACATTCTCTAGCGGAATCCCGCCAGATATTGGCTCAATCTGATCCCTGAGTTGTTCGAAACTACCACTATACATTTCGATCAGACTTGTCATATTTTGTGCAACTGCTGATAAATTGATTACCTGGTCTCCGCGGACGAGGCCGACGTTGACGTTGCCTGAATGGTTGAATGTAACGAGTTTCATGATGAATAGTCCTCTGTGATTTCCATTGGGGATTCGACTTGGATGGCTAATTCTTCGATAAATAGAGGCATTAAGCACCAGCACGATTTAGCATGGTAAGGTGATGAACCATGATCATATAACTGTCCAGTAGCTTTGCAACTTCTTATCTTCTGTAACCTTTGTGCCTGAACCAGATCTAATTGTTTAGAAGCTGATCCGTGATGCGTGAAATGTGATGATTTCAAAAGAGCATTTACGTTTCACGCTTCATGCATACATCACTATAATACACACTCCAAAACAGTTCATTTTTCGAGGAGATATGGGTACTATGAGACGATGGTATTTTGGGTTATTTATTCTTGTGCTCTTACTGGTTGCTTGTGGGGGCGGGAATCCGGCCGCTCCTGTCACCGAAGCTGAAGTTGCCAATGTGCCCCTTGACCTGGCACCTGAAGTAGACGTTCATACTGTGGCGACCGTAAAAGAGAGGGACGACGTTTATTTACTCGACGTTCGCGAGCAGTGGGAATATGATGAGGGTCACATTCCGGGTGTTACTTTGTTGCCTATGGGGGAGGTGCCAAGCCGCTTGGATGAAATACCCACCGATAAAGAAGTTATCGTGACCTGCCGCACCGGCAATCGAAGTGGTCAAGTGACTGATTTCCTGCGCCAGAATGG
>DOXE01000247.1 GCA_003519205.1 Chloroflexota bacterium | reverse complement strand
ATTTCGGTTAAAACAGACTCTGCCTCAGATCCATGACGCGGCACACGCATAGGCAGAGGCCAAAGTGCAATGAGTGCGTCTCCGGCAAATTTCGTGACCTCCCCGCCATAAGCTTGGATAATATCGATGAGACGGTCAAAATAATCGTTTAATAAGGCAGCTAATTCCTCAGGCCCAACCTGATCGTGCTGTGATAAGCGATCGGCTAAGGAGGTGAAATCTGTGATATCCGCAAACATCACAACTGCTACCAATCTTTCGGCCGAAGGTTGGCGAATCGGACTTGGATCTTCAGCCAAACGGCGAACGATCATGGCAGGAACATAAGGTTGGAGAGTTTGAATGAGTTTTTTACTCGTTACCACGATCCAAATGCCCTATTCCAAAGCTAATTCTTACGGCTATCGGGTCAAAATTTGTAGTATAACATAGCCAATAGTTAACGAAACGAAAAAAGCCGCTCAAAATTGTTTTGGGCGGCTCTTGAACTTTGCACGATTTGATTTTGTTAATTGGCGATAACTAAGTCCTGTTCCTCAACATCCAAGTCATGTTCAGTGTCGCAAAGGGTACATTTGGCCACTTCTTTTCCCTGCTGAATCAAAAGTCCACCACAAGCAGGGCAAGGCTGAGCCAACGGCCGTTTCCAACTATTCCAATCACATTCGGGGTAATTGGAGCATCCATAGAATATCCTCCCTCTACGGGAACGTTTTTCGACGATATCGCCACCGTCTTTCGGGCATATTACACCAATTTTAACCAATATCTGTTCAGTGTGACGGCAATTCGGAAAATTACTGCAACCAATGAAACGACCATATCGCCCTTCTCTGTAAACCAGCGGGTTGCCACATTGAGGACAGTCACGTCCGACAGGCTCCGGCTCCGAGCGGATGTCGACTTTTTCAATCGCTTCGTCGGCCGTTTCAAGTCGTTTGGCAAATTGTTGGTAGAAATTATCGATGACGGGCACCCATGGTTTGCCTTCGGCGATCTCATCCAGTTCGTCCTCAAGCCGAGCAGTAAAATCGACAGACATAACATCTGGAAAATATTCGACCAACATGTCGTTCACCAATTCGCCAATCGGCGTTGGTCTAAGGCGTTTATCCTCGTACTCAACATATCCTCGAGAAAGTATTGTCGAAATTATGCTGGCATAAGTACTTGGCCGGCCGATGCCATTGTCCTCAAGCTCCTTGACGAGACTGGCCTCAGAATACCTTGGTTGTGGTTGGGTGAAATGCTGCTCTGGTAAAAGCCGAAGCATATCTAATATTTCATTTTTGCTTATATCCGAAGGGATCTGATTCTCGCCGTTTTCAGGTCGATCCGTTGGCCGGGATTCCTCGTATAGAGCAAGAAATCCCTTGAAACGTAAAGTAGAACCAGAAGCCCGGAATTGGTAAACTCGCTTTTTCAATGTTACTGCTGGTTCACCGGCCATGACATCTACTCTGACTGTATCGTACAGAGCAGGGGCCATTTGACTGGCCACGAAGCGTTGCCAGATCAAACGGTAGAGGCGATACTGGTCTCTTTTTAGATATTTCTTTACCCGTTCAGGCGCTCGGCCGACAGAGGTCGGCCGGATCGCTTCGTGGGCTTCCTGAGCTGTCTTCGACTTGGTCTTATAAACCGGCCGGGAAGCAGGTACAAAATCCCGACCGAAATTCGCCTTAATATAATCTCGTGCTTCCCCCTGCGCTTGCTTGGAGACATTGACGCTATCAGTACGCATGTAAGTAATGAGACCAACAGAGCCTTCCTCCCCGAGATCGACACCTTCATACAGTTGCTGGGCCAGACGCATCGTCTTACTGGTACCAAAATTGAGTTTTCGGGATGCCTCTTGCTGGAGGGTACTGGTCGTGAAAGGTGCGGCTGGCTTTCGAGTCCGTTTGCCAAGGCGAACATCACTCACTTCCCATTCGGCCCGTTTCAATTTGTCTAAATGGGGTCTGACATCATCTTCAGAGGCTAGGACCGGATCGGCTCCAGCCACCTTTATCATCTTTGCTATAAAAAATGGCCGTTGTTGCTTATTTCGATTGCGGTGTTTAATTTGGCTCAATTCAGCGCTGATGGTCCAATATTCTTCCGGGATAAAGGAGTCGATCTCCCTTTCTCGTTCGACGATCAGGCGAACAGCAACCGATTGCACCCGACCTGCAGAAAGCCGTCCTTTTACTTTGCGCCAAAGCAAAGGACTTAATTTGTAGCCAACTAATCGATCCAGGATACGCCGAGCCTGTTGTGCTTTGACACGATCCATGTCGATATCTCTGGGGTTTTCGAATGCAGCCTGGATAGCAGGTTTGGTTATTTCCTGAAATACTACCCGCTTTGTTCGTTCAGGATCCATATCGGCTGATTCAAGTACATGCCAGGCAATCGCTTCACCTTCTCTGTCAGGATCTGTTGCCAGATAGATTTCTTTTGCTGTTGCCGAAGATGCTTTTATCTCGTTGACAACCTTGCGCTTATCATTTGGCACGCGATACTCAGGTGTATATTCATGCTCGACGTCCACACTCAAACGCGACTTCAAAAGGTCGCGGACATGGCCCACGCTCGACAAGACCTTGTACCCTTTACCCATGTACCGACCAATGGTCCGCGCCTTAGCAGGTGATTCAACAATTACTAGTTTTCCACGTCGTTGGGGATTTAAATTTTTCCGCTCGGGTTTCTGAAGACCTTCATGGGCAGCTGTGTAGCCTGTTTTGTAGATCGTACTGCCACACACTGGACACTTTCCACGAGTAGCTGGAGAACCATTGGACGCCCACTCAGGCGAAGGATTCTCCATACTCCTTTTCTTCTTACACTTTAGGCAATAGCCTTCAAGATCAATCTGATTCGACATTTAGCTATATTTTTCCAATTCGGTTCCCATTAAACCGTTTACCAGCTCCTTAACCAGGGCAATATCGTCTTTATGGACTACTAGCAATGCATCATCGGTGTTTACCACAACCATACCTTCCAAACCGACAACCGCCAAGAGCTTTCCTTCTTCATAGTTATAAAGCAAGCTATCGGTAGAATCGAGCACTTTCACAATTCCCTTATATACATTGGCATTCGTATCCGGATTAATCGATTCCTTCAGAGCATACAACGTTCCTGGATCGCTCCATCCCGTCGTGCCGTGTAATACGACAGCCAGGTCGGGATCGATATTTTGAACGATCGCATCGTCAAAAGAAATTTCTTCAAGTCGGGAATAAATGCGATGCAATGTCGGCAAATATTCTGGGCTGTCGATCGCCTCGCCTATCTTCGACAAATCGGCCCACATTGTCGGCTTCAAACTTTCATACTCATCCAAGATAAAGCCTGGGGTGGTCACAAAATAGCCTGTGTTCCAGACATATTTACCTGATACGAACATCCTTTGGCACTCATCAAGTGGAGGCCGGTAAACCCAAGATTTATAGACATAGTAGGGCTGATCTACCATTCTGCCAAGCTCCTGGTCAATTCCTATCCAGCCTAGGTTGTTGTTGGCATATCGCGGTGTCTCGCCAATATATACAATTTTGGCCTTCTTTTCCGCTATTAGCTGTTCCCCCGCTCTAAGCATCCCCAAAAATGCAGCCTCATTGTTCATATAGTTGTCACCCCAAATGATGGCTGTTGTTTCGTCTGGACCATACCGTTTTCGAACATGCAACATTGCCAAGCCCACGGCTGCCGCCAAGTCTCGACGTACAGGCTCGCCAATGAAGTGTTTCTCAGGGATTTCAGGCAATTGTTCTCTAAGAATTTCCAGATAACGTTCATTNNGTCGATTTATCACCAATAATAGGTTCAAATTGTTTTGGCGAATTCTGCCGGCTGATAGGCCATAACCTCCTACCGGTACCGCCTGCGAATACTACGATTTTCATGGTTCAGAATGTCCAGTCGTCGTTTTTCCAATCTCATATGTAGGTTCGGGTTCACGGGCCAACACATAGTTCATGCCGCCCACTTGTTGAACCATGCCTTTCANNATTAAATCATCAATATGCACCGGTTGGTGGGTCAGATATTCCAACAGCACAGCCTCTTCGGCAGTTTCGGGAATGACTTGTTGCACCGCAACTTGTTGAGGAACCATGGTGAGATTTAATTCTTCTAACACGTCATCTACCGTTCGAACAAGTTTGGCTCCTTGTTGAATCAGCCTGTTCGTTCCATCACTGGCCGGGCTATTAATATTCCCAGGGACAGCAAAAACCTCTCTATCTTGCTCAAGAGCAAAGGTCGATGTTATCAAAGCACCACTTTTGCGGCCGGCCTCGACGATCACAACACCCATCGACAGGCCGCTAATGACTCTATTTCGAGGTGGGAAATTCCTGGCTTCAGGACGCACGCCAAGGGCATATTCTGTAAGAAGCGCTCCATGTCCGTTAGTTATGCGGTCAGCTAATGTACGATGCTCCGCCGGATACAGATTGTCCAATCCCGATCCAAGGACGGCAATCGTTCGCCCACCAGCATCAACGGCAGCCTTGTGGGCAACCGAGTCAATTCCTCGAGCCAACCCGCTAACAACCGTTATATTATTGTTGACAAGGGCACGAACAAGATCCTGGGTTACCTGGCGACCATAAGTCGTTANNCCGACGATCAATGCCAATTTGCTTCAGTTGCAATGGACTGGCCTGCCATGCATCGGCCAGGCAGCCAAAATGATCCAATAAGGCACGTATTTTGGCTGGCCCAATCCCGCTTACGTGATTGAAGCCAATCCAGTACTTTAGGTCACCCTTTTTTTCGTCAGACATAGAGGTCATCACAAGGTGTTGCTAAATGGACCCAATAGTCTAATTGAATGGTCATTGATTTTTTCCGAACAGACCATTTAATCACGGTAATAAACCCGGTATCAGATGTACCGCTAAACGACCGTTATCCAGATCAACTTCCTTAATGACTTCGTCTATATCCGGGAATAAGAGCTCGCCACGTGGGCCC
>DOXE01000378.1 GCA_003519205.1 Chloroflexota bacterium | reverse complement strand
ATCAAAATGCAGAGGTATCTCCTTTTGTTGATAGCAACTCTTCTGGGCGCTTTCATTGGCGCCGTGATTGGCGGCTTCACCAGCTTATTTGCGGTCCTAACTCTTCGCCAATCAGGCTTATTAGATATGAATGAATTAGCCATCTGGCCAGATTACTTGATTCTGACCCTCGGCGTTCTTTTAGGAGGGGCTTTTGTTGGAACGTTAATCTGGCGAAGCTTCCAGAAAGATTAAAAACCTTCCAGCTCTATATCTTCACCGTCTGTAATCTTAGTGTAATGCTTGTTGTACGCTTCTAGTATTAAAAAATCGGACTTTCCAATCAAAATTGGCCTCCCGGAGGCTTAACCTCATCGTTAACGCCGGGCGGGAGCATCCGGGAGGCCGGCCGCCATGGTGTCTCATCAGCGCCTCGTATATAATCGCGTGGAGCGCTCATGATCGACGTGAATCTCCTCCGTGGTAAAAAGATCCGCCTGACGGCAGTAGCCAAGGAAGACCTCCTCACCATCACCCGCTGGTACGAAGATGCCAGTTTCGGCCGGTTATTTGACGCCAAACCAGCTTTGCCGAAAAGCGAAGCCCAATTGACCAAATGGCTGGAAAAGATAGAAAAAGATGAGGATAGTTATCTTTTTGCCATTCGTCGTTTGGAAGACGATTTGCTCATCGGCATAGTCGAGCTGGACGGCATCTTATGGACCCACCAGAACTGTTGGTTAAGTGTCGGGCTGGGAGACACCGCGAACTGGGGCCGGGGCTACGGCCGGGAGGCGATGGAATTGACCCTCAAATACGCTTTTAACGAGCTTAACATGCACCGGGTGCAGTTGACGGTCTTTAGTTATAACGAGAGAGCCATTGCCCTTTATGAAGGTTTGGGATTCACTCGAGAAGGTATTTATCGAGAACATCTGCACCGGGACGGCCGTCGATACGATATGTATCTATATGGATTACTACGATCCGAATGGGAGGAGCATTTGGGGATGGGGGGCGAAGGTTAATGAACAGGGAATCCAAAAACGATGTTGGATGATGTGGCCATCGCTTGCTCGACGGGAGGGTTCAAAAGCGTTTTCCTGCACGGGGTATTAAGCGCTTTTGAATCGGCCGGATTGCGGGCCGGAGCCTATGGTGCGGCTTCTTCCTCGGTGTTACCAGTTGCTGCTGCGGCCATTGGCCAGGTCAATGTACTGGGCCTAGAACATTGGCAGGCCGGGCAGAGGTTGAAGCAGCAACCAGGCGTGGGTATGAGCCAGGTGGTCTTAGCCGGTATCGCCGATACCAGCCCATGGTTGTGCCAATACTTGTTCGAGCCCGGTTCTCCCCGTTTCGTGATCGCGGTCAGCGCGGTAGATGCTGAAGGCTCCGTTGAGACCCAGGGCAAACGAGGACGGAGACGCGGCCGGCTGTTATTGTTGGCTGCCGCCCGGGGCGACCGGAGCTGGGTGGATGACCACCTGACCGGCCATTTATTTGATACGAGATCAACCGACGAGTCACTGAGATTGACGGCCGAAAATTTTGCAGAAGTGGCTTATGCCTCCGGACGGATGTTACATGCCTGGGACACGCCTGCTTATGTGGCCGGCCGGCCTTATATCGACGCCTTTTATACCAATGCTTGCCCGGCTTTAGAGCTGGCGGAACTGGGATATCAAACCATTTACGCCCTTGCTACCGAGCCAATCTTATATCGGGATATCTTCCAGGAGGAGGTAATGCCAAAATCGNNTACGGGTATTCAACCATGGTCTAGAGAAGGGGAAAGAGTTCTTGGTATAAACAGACTGGACCAGTCTCGAGATTGGTCCAGTCTCTAAATCCCACCATTGCCTCAAAAACCTGCACAGGGTAAAATGTTCCTTCCCAATCTTTACTGATTTGGGCGGAGGATTAGGCGGTGATCACGACAATTCCACCTTGAACCGTGCCAAAACGCGGCAATTGTCATCGCTCCCGGCGTAAACTGCGCCATTTTTCATCTCTTGGCCCTTTTTTGTCCCCCGATTGCCACCTAAATGCCACCGTGTTGACATTTTTTGTAAACTACTTTACAATGGCAATTGGACGTGTGGCTCCCGCACACTCCTTGAGATGCAAGATGGAGCTTGCAGCTAATCGAGGCCTTTAGGAGCGAGAAGAGAAGGATACTTGACCAGGTGGCTGTTCTTCGCTGTTGATGGATTCTGATACAGCGTTATGCGGCCGTTATTACTACGAGCGGTTCGTCCCCCCCCAGCCACCTATCACTGCAATCACCTAAAGGAAAGTTATGGCCCGATTACTGGAAGTACAAGATCTTGTAACCAGGTTTTACACGGAGGAAGGAGTTGTTCACGCCGTAAATGGCATTTCTTATACTTTGGACGAGGGGGAATCCATGGCCTTGGTAGGCGAAAGCGGGTGCGGGAAGTCAGTCAGCGTATTATCGGTCATGAGGTTAATCCCTAATCCACCGGGTCGCATTGAAGGTGGAAAGGTCCTCTATAACGAGCGAAACCTGTTGGATGTTTCGGACAATGAGATGCGTTCGATCCGGGGCCGGGAGATCGCCATGATCTTTCAGGATCCGATGACTTCGCTAAATCCGGTTTTGACCATCGGCCGTCAATTGACCGAAGGCTTAAAATTACACCTGGGGATGAATGACGCTCAAGCCAAAAACCGGGCGGCTGAGATGTTAGAATTGGTCGGCATTCCCAATGCCGCCGATAGGCTACCAGATTATCCCCATCAATTTTCCGGCGGTATGCGCCAGCGGGTGATGATCGCNNCGAGCCGACCACCGCCCTCGACGTTACCATCCAGGCCCAGATTGTAGAATTGGTGAAACAACTCCAAGAGAAGCTGGGCATGGCAATCGTCTGGATCACCCACGATCTCGGCGTGGTAGCCGGCATGGTCGAGAAAGTAGCCGTGATGTACGCTGGTTATATCGTCGAGATGGCCTCTGTCCATAGCCTGTATAAGCACCGCCGGCATCCCTATACGTTGGGATTGTTAGAGTCGATCCCTAAAATTGATCAAAGGGAGAAGGAACGGCTGGCGACCATCAAGGGATTACCCCCTGACCTATTAGAAGAACCAACCCAATGTCCATTTGCACCGCGCTGTCCTTACGCCATTGATAAGTGCTGGCAAGAGAACCCACCGCTGATGCCCACTGGTCCTCACCATATGACGGCTTGTTGGCGCTGGGAAGAGATACGAGAAGACATGCACTTTGGAGAAAAGATATGAGCGCGGCAAATGGAAGAGAAGTTCTGGTTCAGGTTAAAAACCTGAAGAAATACTTTCCCATCAGGCGCGGGGTTTTGCAAAGGCAAGTTGGCGCCGTACAGGCGGTTGATGGTGTGACCTTTGATATATACCAGGGTGAGACCCTGGGACTCGTCGGCGAAAGTGGCTGTGGAAAGTCGACCACCGGCCGGACCATTTTGCGATTACTCGAGCCTACAGATGGTGAAGTTTTGTTCCAGGGTAAAGACCTCACCAAGCTCAACCGGACCGAAATGCGTAAAGCCCGGCGTGACATGCAGATGATCTTTCAAGATCCCTACGCATCGTTGAATCCTCGGATGACCGTGGGCGCCATCGTCGGCGAACCGTTGCAAATTCACAATATCGGCGACAACAAAAGCCGCAAAGAACGCGTCCAGGAGTTACTGGGCCTGGTCGGGCTTAATCCTTATTTTGTGAACCGCTATCCCCACGAGTTTTCCGGCGGGCAG
>DOXE01000113.1 GCA_003519205.1 Chloroflexota bacterium | reverse complement strand
CGAATTACCGCTCGGCCGTTCTGTTTGGTAGGGGAAAGTTAATAGAATCAAGACAAGAGAAACTACAAGCCCTAAAGGACTTTACCGAGGGTTTGATTCCCGGCCGGTGGGAAGATGTTCGCCAACCCAACGAAAAAGAACTGATGGCGACGTCGATCGTGTCTATCCCGATCCAACTCGGCTCGGCTAAGATAAGACAAGGGCCACCAGATGATGATGAGCCAGATCTTGAGCTTCCGGTATGGGCTGGCGTTGTGCCGATCAAGCAACAAATTGGTGAGCCGACCGACGATCCCAAGTTGAAGGACGGCATCACGGTGCCCGAATACCTTCAGCGGTATTTTAGAAATTAGGGACGATAAATTATTAACTGGCAGCGATGATAGAGCCAACGATCGNNNTGAAGGAGAAGGCCATAAACGCAGGCTGCCGTAGATTGTGGCTAATCACCACTAATGACAATACTGCGGCTATCCGCTTTTACCAACAACGTGGTTTTTGTTTGGCTGCCTTGTACAAAGATGCTCTGGTAGAATCCAGACGTTTAAAACCACAGATTCCCCTAGTCGGCGAAAATGGCATCCCCATACGGGACGAGATAGAGCTCGAGATAATGTTAAAAAGTTGACAGTCACCTAACAGGTGACCATCAACTCGTGTACGTATAGATTGAAAACCCGTGCTACTTACATGCAACCGCTTTGCAGAGCCATTAGAAGAGGACGGAAGCCATTTCTCGACGGTAGGCGTTGGTTAAAGGATCGTCATCTCCCAACAATTCATAGATGCCCAACATGACCGCCTTTGTCTGACCATCACGATAGTTCTTATTGTAGCGAAGAACATCGAGCAAGCCGTCCATGGCCGGGGCGATTTTTCCCTGGCTAAACAAACGGGCTGATTGCCGGTATTGGGCTTCGACCACCGTTACTTCGGCGTTCTCATCACTTTTTTCGGCCGCCGAACAAATGTAGGCTGCCAGTGGAAAGAGTCTTTCGGCGCTGACCAGGGTTTCCGGTATCGACTTGAGTTCTTCCAGGTAAAATTGGGCCTTGCAACCCTCGCCTAGACCTATCAGCGCACGAGCCAATCCCAGCTTGGCAGTGCTATTAGCCGGAGCTTGCTCCAGCATATCCCGGAACAAAAGCTCGGCATCGGACCAGCGACGGTCGGCCAATAGTTCTTCGGCCGTTGCGGCCGTCCGATCCGCTTCGCTAGGGGCGATTCGAGCCAGAAACTGGCGGACCATGGGTTCTGGTTGGGCGCCGACAAATTCGTCGACGACTTGGCCATTATGAAAAGCTTTGACGGCCGGTATGCCCTGGACGCCATAGCGCATGGACAGTCCTGGATTAGCGTCTACGTCAACCTTTGCCAGGACAAAATTACTATTAGGCTCGGCCGCTAACCTTTCGAGAACTGGACCAAGCATACGACAAGGGCCACACCAGGCAGCCCAAAAGTCCACTACTACTGGTTTTTCGTACGATTTCTGGACGACATCTTGCTCGAATGTTGCCTCCTGAACCTCGATGATATTTGAAGTTTGAGCCATCTGTTATTCCTCGTATAAGAATTTTTGGTACTTATCTTTATTCCAACGAAGGGCATTGTACCAAGCAACTGTTAACATTCCGTAAGCATTGCTACCACATGGTGCAACAATCTGTGGCCAGATACAAATAGATCAAGCACAAATTGTTCGCAAAAGGTTGAAATCAGGTGCCGGTACCGATGGCTCTCAATGAAACACCAAAGAGGAATAGGATACCAATCGCATAATACCATTGGGCCTGATTGGAGTCATCACCCCTTAAATAGGCGAACAGGCCAGGCAAAGCAACCAGGGCAAATGTCCCATAGATTAAGTGAACACCACGGCCAGGTCTAGCTCCATCGAGCAGTAAAATAACGCCTAAGACAGCCTGTAAGACGAATAGAAGCTCAGCAATGACCATGGCTCCCAGGAAGCTGCCGTTGACGCCCATTTTGCGGATCGCCCGAACCAGACCCCATAATCCCAACAATAAAAAGAAAAGCACAATGGTGTTGGACAGGACGCGGTGTATCTCTAAGATGGTATCCATAATGCCAACAAGTTTATCTAGCCAGTAGGGCCCTGTCAAAACGACCAATAGGCCATTGCCCATCAATACTTATTCGTTACAATCCACGTCTATGAGTGACCGGTACCAGGAAGCTGTCGATTTTCTTTATAGCTTTGTGAATTTCGAACATAGACAAATTGAGACTTATGCGCCAGAGAACATCAGTCTGGACCGGCCGAGGCAATTACTTAACTTTCTTGGCAACCCGCACTTATCGTTTCATTCAATACATATTGCTGGCACGAAGGGCAAAGGATCCGTGGCCGCCATGTGTGCTGCCTGTTTGCGGGAGGCGGGTCTTTCCGTCGGCTTATACACCTCGCCTCATCTACAAGATTTCAGAGATCGTATACGCGTACTACAGCCGGAAGACGGCGACGGTCGGATACCTCCCGAGCGAGTTGCGGACCTGGTCGATGAGTTAAAGCCGGCCGTCGATCAAGTGCCGGAATTGACCTGGTACGAGTTGGTTACGGCTCTGGCCTTTCTTCATTTTGCTTATGAGAAGGTAGATATCGCGGTCGTCGAGGTTGGCTTGGGTGGCCGTCTCGACGCGACGAATCTTTTACATCCATTGGTATCAGTCATAACGTCACTCAGCTTTGATCATACATATTTGCTTGGCGATACTCTGTCTGAGATCGCCGCCGAGAAAGGGGGCATTATTAAACCTGGCGTGCCGGTCGTCACCTCGCCTCAGGAACCCGAAGCGATGCATCGGCTGATCCAAATTGCCGAGTTTCAGGGGGCGCCGATGACCGTCATCGGCCGAGATTGGGATTGGCTGCCTGGGCCAAGTGCGAAATTGGGCCAGCATCCTGGAATTGGCTGGGATCAAGAAATCGTTATTACAAAAACGCCACCTCAGGCCTTTGTTTCTCCATACACACGATTCTCCCTGGCTTTGGCCGGCCGGCACCAACAAGAAAATGCCCTGGTTGCCATAGCTGCTTTAAATGCCATCCAATCCAACTATCCAGCCATTACCATCGAATCAGTGACAGATGGTTTGGCTAAAGTAAACTGGCCTGGGCGCCTTCAGGTTCTAGCACATGGCAATGGTCGTCCTATTGTGCTACTGGATTGTGCCCATAATGTGGATTCGGCTGAGAAGTTAGCCTTAACTTTAAAAAAAGACTGTGTTTACGAAGAACTATGGCTGTTATTGGGCATAACGGTTGATAAAGACGTGATGGGCATATTACGCGTCTT
>DOXE01000171.1 GCA_003519205.1 Chloroflexota bacterium | reverse complement strand
AGCATGACAGCCCAACATATGCCGCAAGGCCCGCATTCCGGCTGACCAACCATGAGTGGCTGGTGACGGAAAATAATCTTCCAGATAGCGGTAAAGGAAATAGACCATCGGCTCGTTAATGGTTATCCACTTAGTAACCAGGTCGCCCACCCCCGCCACCACCTTGGCCGAATAGCGCCGAAAGTAGTCAATTACCAACCCGCTATCGAAATCTCCCTTTTCGGCCAACCACATGGGGTTACTAAAATGGTGGAGCGTAACCATCGGTTCGATACCACGGGTATGCATGGCCTGTAATATTTCACGATAGCGGCTGATTGCCTCATCGTCAAAAACACTGGGCTGGGGCTCGACCCGGCTCCACTCCAGGGAAAGCCGGTGGGCATTATTCCCCATTTCGGCCGCTAGATCGAGATCTGCCTCGGCGTCTTCCCACCAGTTACAAGCCAGTTCGGAACGTCCCCCGTCCGCGATGTGGCCACCATCCTGTTCCCATTGCCACCAATCGTTATTACGGTTGTTGCCCTCCACCTGGTGTGAAGAAGTAGCCGTCCCCCACAAAAAATCGGGAGGGAAAAACATGGTTGCTTTTGCCATGAGACATGACCTATGAGCTATGCTGTACTGTAAAAAATCACTTCCCCCCATGTTATACTTGGGCCATTATATTGTTTAACTCTGGAAGTGACGATAGAAGTACCTGGCGCCGTTGGAGGTTAGCGTGAGAAACGGTGTTCCCCCGAGTGGCTATTACTACCCCAACCGGATAGCTCGCATCTACTTGCAGGCGATGGAGGAGGTTATGGGGCGAAACGGCCTCAACGCCATACTCAATTTGAAAGGATTGCAAAAGTACGTCGAAGATTTTCCGCCAAATAACCTTGAACGGGAATTCGACTTTTCTGATTTCTCCAACCTGAATCAAGGAGTGTTTGATATTTATGGCCCACGAGGAGGCCGGGGGCTCTCGTTGCGCGGCGGCCGGGCCACTTTCGATCGGGGCCTTAAGGGATTCGGGGCTCTGGCAGGAGCGAGCGACCTGGCCTTTCGAGTATTGCCCGAGGGTACAAAGGTCAAGATCGGCTTGCCGGCAATGGCTCGAGTTTTCACCCAATTCAGTGATCAGATCTCTTATGTGGAAAACTATGATGATCATTATTTGTATTTCATCGATCGCTGCCCGGTGTGTTGGGGCCGGCACACAGACTTGCCATCCTGTTTTGTGGCCACTGGCCTTCTGCAATCGGGTTTGAAATGGGTTAGTAGCGGACGCGATTACCGGGTACAAGAAATCGAGTGCATCGCTGCTGGTGGGTCTTCCTGCGTATTTAGAATCGACAAACAACCCATCCATTAACGAAGATTTGCAGTGACTGAACAGACGAAAATCCTGGTCGTCGAAGACGACTTGAACTTGGCTGAAATGCTGAGCACCTACTTCCGTGCCGAAGGCTACTCAGTGGTCGCTGTAAGCTGGGGAGAGGACGCCATTGATGCGGTAGAGAAGACAACACCGGATTTAATCACCCTCGACATACATTTGCCAGATATTGACGGATACGAAGTCTGTCGCCGCATTCGTAGAATCAGGCGAGCAGAGCACGTGCCAGTGATCTTCTTGACTGAAAAACGGAAGCGGGAAGATAAATTGGCCGGACTAGAATTAGGGGCGGTTGATTACATCACCAAGCCTTTCGATGTCCAGGAACTTGCCTTACGGGTTAGTAATACGCTCCACCGCTCAAAGCTGTGTATGATGGGTAACCCGGTAACCGGCCTCCCAGAAGGTCGAATCGTGCAGGAGAAGCTGGAAAAGATGTTAGCCCAACCAGAATGGGTGCTGGTCATCACCGGTTTTGAGGGCTTGGACAGCTTCCGCGACACCTATGGCATTGTCGCCGCCGACGATGTTATCCGTGCGGCCAGGCTTATTATCGGCAAAGCTTTAGAAGTCAGCCACGCTGGTGATGAATTTCTCGGGCACGTCGAAACAGGTTGTTTTATTATCATTACGACACCTGACCGCGCCGGACCGATTGCTGAAAATTGTCTCGTCAGGCTAGAGACATCAATCCCTTATTTCTACCCGGCTTTTGACCAGGGATATGGAAATTCCTCTTTTGTGACGGAACGTTTGCAGGTCAGATCTACCGTATTAAGGTCTGCTGATAGTCAGGTAACAAATTTAAAGGAATTACGCGAGGCCTTGATCCAGGCTACTGAGATTCATGCTATAAATTGAGTCTCGGGCCCACCCTCTCTGGATATCTATCTCTGAAAGAGCCACTCCCTAGCATTGTTTCAAATCTGAGCTAATATCATGGTAAGAATTAGGGCTAAAACATAGCCCTTGATTTTTTTATGAATGTCTCATGCAGAAATGCGTGGTCGTAATTCCAACTTATAATGAAGCGAACAACCTGCCGGTTCTAGCGGCCGAGCTATGGGCGCTGAGAATCCCCGGGTTGTCTATTTTGGTGGTCGATGGAAATTCGCCCGACGGGACCGGCGAAATTGCCGACGAACTCGCCGAACAATGCCCAGGCGAGCTGACTGCTTTACATCTATCAGACAGGGGAGGACTTCGTAGAGCGTATATCGCTGGATTTAAATGGTCCTTGACCCATGGAGCTGACATTGTCATTCAGATGGATTGTGACTTTTCCCATTCCCCACGCCACATTCACGATTTGCTGGGTGCGATCCAGGACGCTGACCTGGTGGTCGGCTCCCGTTATGTCGCAGGTAGCAAGCTCGACGACAGCATGGGCTCTGTCCAATATCTTCAGAGTTGGTGGGCAAACGCTATTTACGCCCGGACTATCCTGAATCTTCAAATTAAGGATGCCACCTCGGGTTTCAGATGTTGGCAAGCGAGTGCCTTGCAGGGCATCGATCTCGACGCCATCGCCTCAAACGGGTATAGTTTCCAGATCGAAATGGCTTATGTAGCAGAAAAACTAGGCTACAAAATCATCGAAATACCTATCCACTTTGAAGAAAGGCGCCTGGGCCGGACTAAATTGAACTTTCCCGACAAATTTGAAGCTGCTATTAGAACTTGGGAAATATGGTGGCGATATCGCGATTTTCCGCATTCAATAGGTGACTCGAGTATAGAAAACGGTCCTGACGCAAATAGAGAGCACCGTAATTGATCGGCCGGAAGCAGCGGCTTTTTGCCGCCGGCCGTACAATCCATGAGCCAACTAAAAGCATATAAAGCAGATGTTTTCATCGTGGCAGGATTCTTTCTCCTGCCGCTTTTGCTGTTTGGGGCGGTGACCATTGGGGGCCGGACCATGTTGCCGGCCGATAACCTCTTTCAATGGGAGCCGTGGTCCAGCGCCGCCGCTGAATTCAACATCGAATACCCTCATAATAGCCTGCTGAGCGATATGATCCTGGAAAATTATCCCTGGAAGCAGTTTACCGCTAGCAGCATTGAGGAGAGGGTAATCCCTCTGTGGAACCCATATATCTTTGCCGGTACGCCATTTTTAGCCACTGGACAACATTCGGCCTATTACCCTTTCAGCTTGATATTCTTGATCATGTCCATCCCCATGGCCTACGGCTGGTACACGGTCATTCAATTGTGGCTTGCCGGGGTTTTCACCTACCTTTTCGGCCGGGTTCTAGGCTTGCGCCGGCCGAGCGCAACTATTGCCGGACTCATCTTTCAGGGCAGTGGCTTTTTGATCGTCAGTAGTGCCGTGTTCCCGATGATCCTGGGCGCTGCCATCTGGCTGCCATTATTGTTGGCCTGCGTCGAGATGGTCATTCGTAATGCCGCTTCTGAATCAGGGGCAGGCAAAACGCTACCCTGGGCTGTCCTCGGCGCGATTGCCCTTGGCCTCCAGATGCTGGCCGGCCATATTGAAATTACATACTACACCTTGTTGGTTATGGCGTTTTTCGCCCTCTGGCGGCTGGTAACGCGGGCATATGATGCGTATCGAAGCGGATCTTTGCCATTGACCATCACGATTCTCAAGCCGGCTGCCTGGCTGCTTGGGTTGGTGGCTATCGGCATCATGCTTGGCGCTGTCCAATTCATACCCTTTGTAGAGGTGGGCCAGGCCAACTTCCGGGAAGGATCGGCAACGTTAGCTCAAATTCGTGGTTGGGCGTTTCCACCGAGGCGCTTGCTCACCTTAGCCATGCCGGACTTCTTTGGAAACCCAGCCGACCATGCTTATCTGGATATTTTTACCGGCCGGACCACCCCCTTCACCAA
>DOXE01000274.1 GCA_003519205.1 Chloroflexota bacterium | reverse complement strand
TTGTAGAGAGTTTTGTCCCTTTTTCTAAACCCACCGCCTTTGTGACAGCGACCCAAATTGCGCAATGTCATATACAAAAAATGGAAACGACGCGATTATTAAGCCTCCGGCCGGGGCAGGGAAGGATTGCTTGCCGTACGGTGGCTCCCGGTGGCGGCTATCGGTGATGGGTGGGGAGTTCGGCCGCCGTTACTTTTTGCCGCCATCCGCAAGTATGATATGATAACCACGTCAACCCTTGTCCACGCTGTTTTTCCTTTGCAGCAGAAAAATCCCAGGAGAAGATAATGGTCGTTAGAATGCTTCATTACAAGATCAAACCCGGCAAGCTGGATGAATACCTGAGCCACTTCAGTAAGGTCGCTGAACGCACGGCCGGGCTGGAAGGCCTGACTTTCTTTGAGCTCATGAGAGACCTGAAAGATCCAAACACCCTGCTCATCGCTCAGGTATTTGAAGATGAAGCGGCTCTAGAAAGATACGCCGAAGTAGGTCCCGACGAGAAATACACCGAGACCGTCATGCCCCTGATCGAAGAGTTCGGTCTGGCCATGACTTACGAAGTCAGCGAGGCCAAGCCGCTGTTTTAGTGATGGCGAGGCAATCGAGCAGAGCCGTATCCCGGAAGACATATCGATTCCCCGATTGCCTTGACCAGAATCGCCAGCCAGCCAAAGCTCTCGCAAACCCATTTTGGCTGCGCGTCTAGGTAGACGACGGTGCCAAAAACTAACCCAACAACGGCCCTGCAATCGAGGAGCCGCACCCATATTTTGCTTTTAGCCCAGTTTTAGCTTTGCCCGGCATCACCGCACCCCCTTACTTATTCAGCCCTATCGCTACAAACAGTCTAGCATGAAACAGATGCGCCGCTGTGTGGATCATATGCGATCTGGTACGGGAGTGGGCGGCTCTAGCGGTGGCGAAGCCCGGCAAGGGTGAGAGGATAAACGTAAAATTCCAGATCCTGTAACCCCGTGATGACGATCGAAAGCATATGGCTGCACTGGCTGACCTAGCCGGTGGCTAACAGATTGGTTTAGTAGTCTAACTCATCCATGGCTGCCAGAATTCGCTGACGGGTCTCCTCAACTATAGGGCGCCAGTCTGTCCGGGTATTTGACACCGTCCCTATGGATACCCCAGCACACCAAGCGACATCTTGAACAGTTGCTTTCATTGATTTATCCGCTTTTTCAAGACTCTTGTCCGAATTAGCTTGACAAGTAAAAACGTTTTAATATTTATAATTAAAACGTACCTACAAAGGATCGGCGAAGGAGATCACCATGAACCAAAAATCGCGATTTGCACTCTTTTTCGGCAACCGTGGCTTTTTCCCAGCTTCGCTACAAGCCGAAGCGCGTGAAGAATTCCCCCGCGTTCTTGAGGCCGCCGGCCATGAAGTTCTGATGTTGGATGCGGAGGCTACCCGCTACGGGGCAGTCGAAACATCCCAGGAAGGCCAGGTTTTCGCCAATTTCCTGCGGGAAAACCAAGGCAAGTTCGACGGCGTCATCTTGAGCCTGCCAAACTTCGGGGATGAAAATGGGGCAGTAGCCGCTCTCAAAGATGCCAGGGTTCCAATCCTGGTCCAGGCCTATCCTGACGAGTTTGACCGCATGGGACCAGCCCTGCGGCGGGATGCCTTTTGCGGCAAGCTTTCGATTATGGATGTGTTCTACCAGCACGATCTGAAATTTTCGGCCCTCAAACCACACGTGATCAGCCCTGTCAGCGAACGTTTCAAGGCTAATCTGGATCATTTCGACCGGCTCTGCCGCGTGGTCAAAGGGTTCCAAAATCTGGTGGTTGGAGCCATTGGCGCCCGTACCACGGCGTTTAAAACCGTGCGCTTTGACGAAGTCGCACTGCAGCGCGCGGGAATTACCGTTGAAACCATCGATCTTGCTGTTGTAATTGCTCGGGTCAAGACCGTGGCTAAAGGTGACAACGCCTACAAAGAGAAACTAGAAGAACTGCAAGCCTACACGACCTGGGACGGGGTCCCCGATGCCGCCATCGACAACATCTCCCGCCTCGGAGTGGTGCTTGATGAACTCATCGAAGAATATAAAATGGATGCAATTGCCATCCGCTGTTGGATCGAACTGCAGGAGCAGTTGGGTATTTCGCCGTGCGTACTGCTGGGGCTTCTAAACAATAAAGGCACCATTGCCGCCTGCGAGGTAGATGTCTGCAACGCAGTAGCTATGGCAGCTTTGTCCCTGGCTTCCGGTCGCCCCGCAACTTTGCTGGACTGGAACAATAATTACGGCGAAGAAGATGACAAATGTATTTTGTTCCACTGCGGGCCGGTACCCAGTGATCTGATGACCAATAAAGGTCAAGTATCAGATCATTTGATCCTGGTTAATGCCGTGGGCGAAAATCATGGTTTCGGCTGCGTCGTCGGGCGTATAGCCCCCGCTGAATTGACATTCGGCGGCATGATGACGGATGCGGGACGGGTCAAAGTCTACCTCGGAAATGGGCGCTTTACTGAGGATCCCATCCCTAGTAATTTCTTTGGGGCTGCTGGTGTGGCAGAGATTGCTGGGCTGCAAGATGTGCTGCTGCATGTTGGCATGAACGGTTACCGCCATCACGTGGGTGTGACCTCCGGCAACTACGTTGCACCTATCCAAGAAGCGCTGGAAAAGTATGTTGACTTCCATGTCACCATCCCGCAAAGTGAGTAAAGCATGCCTGATCCCAGGCTGATCGTTCAAAATGCATTAAAAACCGGGATTGCGATTCCAGCTTTTAACGTGCCCTATTTGCCCATGATCGAGCCAGTTGTCCTGGCAGTAGCCGATCAAGACAGCTTTGCCATGATTGAAACGGCCCGGCTAGAGTGGTTCAAATTTGAAGCCGGTGGCCCGGAAGCAGTGGCTAAGGAATTCTTCCGTTGGCAGGACCCGGATCATGTGAGCTTGCACCTCGATCACATCCCTGTAATAGATGAAGACGGTCAGCGGGTTGATTATCTCGCTGATATTCAGCAGGCCATCGATTTGGGTTATCATTCGGTAATGGTAGATGGCTCGCGTTTACCGTTGGATGAGAACATCTCTGCCACCCGGCAGGTGGTGGAGTTGGCCCACAAAGCCGGGATCCCCTGTGAGGCTGAACTCGGTGCCATCGTAGGGCACGAGGCCAGACCACTGCCACCCTACGATGAAATGTTCGCTTCTGGGGAAGGATTCACAAAAGTAGAGGAAGCGCGCTCCTATGTGGTTGAATCTGGCTGCGATTGGCTTTCTGTGGCCATTGGGAATATTCATGGCGCGATATCAGTGGGATTAAAAGACCAGAAAAAGGTCCCCGCCCGGTTAGATCTGGATCGCCTTCAAAGCCTGGCACGAGTAACTTCGGTCCCACTGG
>DOXE01000438.1:283-4159 GCA_003519205.1 Chloroflexota bacterium | reverse complement strand
GCAGCCTTGATTATTGGGATGAATCGATAAATGGCTCATTTAATGTGGCCGTAGATGGCTTGCGCCAGCCGGGATCATCTTTCAAACCGTTCACTTACCTTACAGCCCTGAGCCAAGGATATACTGCAGCAACGATGGTCCTCGACGTGGAAACTGATTTTGGTACCAATTTTGATGGTACTGCATACGTGCCACAAAATTATGATCGCGAGTTCCATGGGCCGATGCGTGTGCGCGAGGCCTTAGCAAACAGTTTTAATGTACCAGCTGTTGAGGTTATGAGTTGGGTCGGGGTAGACAAAGTCATCCGTACCGCCCATAGTCTGGGCATCACCAGCCTGGACAAAGGGCCTAATGCGTATGGTCTGCCCCTGACACTAGGGGGAGGGGAAGTTAAGTTGTTGGATATGGCTTATGCCTTTTCGGTGATGAATAACATGGGTGTAATGATCGGCCAAACCGTTGCAGAATCCGAGCGACGGCTGGGTTTTCGAACCTTGGATCCAGTCTCCATAATCCGGGTGGAAGATAATGATGGCCAGATCATTTATGAATACGACCAACCGCAACGACGTGAGATCCTGACCCCCCAGTTAGCCTTCTTAATGAATGACATACTCTCGGACAGGAACAGCCGGTGTCTTGGATTTGGTTGTCCGAACGCATTGGAATTGCCCGATAACCGTCCGGCGGCGGTCAAGACAGGGACGACAGATGATTTTCGTGATGCCTGGACAGTGGGCTATACGCCGCAATTGGTAACCGGTGTTTGGGTGGGTAACACCGACAACACACCCATGGAAGAAGTTCCAGGTTCCAAGGGCGCTGCCCCCATTTGGCGGGCATTCATGAGTTGGGCTATGGAGGGTGAACCCATCGAATTGTGGTCACGGCCGCCAGGCATCAGCCAAATGGCCGTCTGCGATATCTCGGGTTTATTGCCGACATCCCAGTGCCCAACCGTTAATGAGTATTTCATCGAAGGGACCGAGCCCTCGGTTTATGATAATATGTACCAGGAATTCCGCATCAACCGGGAAACCGGTCGGCTGGTGACATTATCGACGCCACCTGAATTGGTTGAATCTAAGGTGTTTGTCGTTTATCCTGAGCGAGCGGCCGATTGGGTTCGAGAGAACGAGATCGAACAACCTCCACAAGATTACGATACCATCAACACGGAAACCGATAATACCGGCAATGCCGCCATCCTTTCATTACAACCCTTCCAATATGTCACTGACCAGGTAGAGATCATTGGCAATGCCAAGGGAGATGGCGTTGCCTTCTACCGTTTATCTTATTTCCCTGGCCTGACACCAATCAATTTACAGGCGATTACCGAAGAAGTACGAGGCATCAAGGATAATGAGATACTAGGCATCTGGGACGTCAGCAATCTGGATGGGCTATACACCGTATTGCTGACAGTGGTCAAGGATGATGGCACATTTGAGGAGGTCAGTGTTCCGGTTACCGTTGATAATACGCCGCCTGCGGCCGAGATCCTATTTCCTTTACCAGAGCAGGTGATCTTTGAAGACGACGAGTGGATAATCGTCCAGGCCAGCGTACAGGACAATATCTCGGTCGACCGGGTTGAGTTCTATGTTGATAGTGCCGGGGTGCCTTTTGCCCTTAGCACTGTACCGCCTTTTACTGAAAAATGGACGGTTCCGGGACCGGGATGCCACACATTCCATGTCGTCGCATATGATGCGGCCGGTAATGAGACAACCAGCGACTCTGTGAGGGCCTGTGTGATCGAAAAAGAATAATGTTTTTTAAGTCATTTTGTCCGAAATTGGTGCCTGATAAGGGGTGAGAGCGAGCAAAAAACCAAGTTTGAAACTCAATTTACCATAATCACCATTCACGCCCCGTTCACGCCATATTTACGGGGTGCATACGGACATACCCCCATCTGTGGCGTATGCTCANNGAGGAAACGATGCTCGAGGTTCAGCGATTGGCAGGTATTGGTACCCTGACGGCCGGCGTCGCCCACGAATTGACCAATCCTATCAACGTGATTACAGCCACTTGTAATAACCTTCTGAGCCAGTTGGCCGATGACAACTTGAGTACAGACGAGCTTTTGCACTACATCGAGATGATTGATCAAAGTGCCTGGCGGTGTGCCCGTCTACTCCGGACATTACGTGACTATACTTATTTGAATGGACAGGAGTTGGCTTCCAGAAATTTAAACCGTATCGTCGAAGCTGCCCTCGTTTTGGTCTCTTACGAGTTTGAGCGTCAACATAATCTAGACATCGTCACCAACTTAGAGCCGGACCTGGAAGATATCATTTGTGACCAAAACCAGATCACTCAGGTGTTGATTAATCTGCTTGTAAATGCCAGGGATGCCATGCCGAAAAAAGGAGGAAAAATCATCATTTCCACCTGGTCGCTACCTAAACAAAACTCCCAGGCTTTTTCTGTGACAGATATTGGTACAGGCATCGATCCGGCTGTGATGCCCATCATTTTCGAGCCGTTTGTGACGACGAAACCGATGGGAACGGGAACGGGTTTGGGATTAGCCATTGCCTCCCAAATCGTTGAAGAACATCACGGGACCATTAAAGCAGCCAACAACCCTAGTGGAGGAGCCACCTTCACTGTAACCTTACCCAACCAGCAACCGGACTAGACATTCATTTTTTGATCATCTCAAGAAAATAACGATGAAACCTGTCGTCGTCGGTTAGTTCAGGATGAAATGATGTGACGAGCCAATGTCCTTGACGCGCTGCAACTGCCGTTCCATCCTCTAGCTGAGCGACGATCTCCACACCAGCCTCCTCGTTAGCTTCTAGTAAGATCGGAGCCCGAATGAATACCGCCGGAAACGGCAATGCCTGGCCATTGCTTAGAGCAGGTACCGCTAGGTCCGCCTCAAAACTGTCAACTTGGCGGCCGAAGGCATTTCTTTCCACGACGATATCCATGAGGTTGAGAAGGGGTTGATCTTCACCGACTTTTTTGGCCATGAAGATCATTCCTGCGCACGTTCCCCACAGTGGCTTCTCGGCCGCAAACTTGTGTAACGGTTCCATCAATCCATATTTGACGGCCAATTTGCTGATTGTCGTGCTTTCTCCGCCTGGGATGATCAAAGCATCGAGGCCATCTAACTGTTCAGGCAGCCGAACTTCTACAGCCTCTATGCCCAGTCTGCGAAGTATTTTGATGTGTTCGATGAAAGCACCCTGAAGGGCGAGGACGCCGATCTTCATTCTACCATCCGCGTACCGCTAATTGTTCCTCTTCAGGCAAGGTGCTGGCCGAGATCCCGACCATAGCCTCACCGAGGTTTTCGCTAACCTTGGCTAAGATCTCTGGATCATTGTAATAGGTGGTCGCTTCGACAATAGCCTTGCCGCGATGTGCAGGATCCCCACTCTTAAAGATGCCTGAGCCGACGAATACGCCGTCTACTCCAAGCTGCATCATCAAGGCAGCATCGGCTGGAGTGGCGATGCCACCAGCGGCGAAGTTGACCACCGGCAACCGGCCCAATTCCTTGGTTTCTTTGACTAGTTCATATGGTGCACGTATCTCCTTGGCATAGCTCATTAATTCCTCGTCGGGCATTAGTTGCAGACGACGGATCTCACCTAAGACTGAGCGGGCATGGCGGACCGCTTCGACAACATCGCCGGTACCCGCTTCACCTTTGGTGCGGATCATGGCCGCGNNCTTACCGCCGCCATAATCTCTCTGATGAGACCCGGATCTGACATGCGGGCAACACCACCATGAACACGGATATCGGCCGGTACCCGTTCTAGAGCCATCACTGCCACGGCACCTGCTTCCTCGGCGATGATGGCATGTTCTGGTGTGACCACGTCCATAATGACCCCA